>DATCXS010000167.1:0-10066 GCA_036565645.1 Mucilaginibacter sp. | reverse complement strand
TTCGGGTTTTAGTCCATCGGTTTTATGAGTTTTCAGGAATTGTGCAGCTTGCTCGCCTGCCTGGTACCCCCACTGGTAAATATCGGCGCCGAAAGCAGCCACCGCGCCGCGTTTCACTAAACCGGCCTCGCTGGTAAATATCGGCACATTGGCGGCATTACAGTTTTTCAGTATGGTTTCGAATGATGCAAACACAGTATTGTCCGGATTAGCGAAAAAAGCGTCGATATTTTTAGCTAACAAAGCTTGTGTAACTAACTGCGCATCGGCAGATGTATTTAATGGCAACGCAACTAACTTAACATGCAAACTATCAGCCAGCAACTGAATACGCTGCATAGCATCGGCAGATTGCGGCTCGGCTTCGTTATAGATCATACCGATCACGAGTTTGGACCCTTTGGGTTTTAATAGTTTAGGGATGATGCTGAATGAGGTGTCGATATATTGCAGATCCTCGACCACACCAAATAGATTAGCGGGGACCTTACCATCAGTCCCGATAACTTTCATGTGCGCGGGGGTTGGTGATACCATCTCGAAAATGGGGATAGTTTTAGTGTTTTGTACTGCTGTTACCGAAGATAAAGTAGTACAGGTAGCCAACAGGTCAACCTTCTCTGACACGAAATAATTAACAATCTGTGTCAATGTTGGGATATTACCCTGGGCGTTACGATATTCAATCTGGACGGTCTTTTTATCTTCGCTAAAACCTTCTTTTTTCAAAGCATCGGTAAAACCCGTGCGGGCCTGGGCTATGGTAGCATCTTCAAAGGCATCGACAAAACCAACTACCGGTCCGTTGTTGGCTTTAGGTGATTGACAAGCTGACGCAAAAATGGTTAATAATAATAAGGGCAGATATCTTTTCATTGCACTAAGTTAGGTAAACGATATAAAGTTGAGAAATGTAGATACCATATTTACGTCACAATGCATGAGTGATCCAGCGTGAGGGCGTGTATCAACCGGATCACTAAATTAATGCAACTATCTTAAAATAAGATTGTTATAAAATACAGTGGATCACTTTGGATCACTTTTTATGACTTTTAAGTCGGGATCTTGGATCACCAATTTAATGACCCGTCCTAAAAAGTTTGAAGTGTTGAATGCAAACCCTGCACAGCACATTATAAATCTAACAGTAATTTTTTAGCTACTTTATTTAGATCGGTACTACCCTGGTTGTAATTACGCATGATGATAACCGAATACTTTGAATCGAGGTTAACCACAAACTGAGCAGTATAACCTGCGACGTAACCATCGTGCTCTATCAAATTTTGATTCATACCAGAATGCATCGCCAAACCCAAACCGTAGCTATCGCTTACGCTGGATATGTCCTCCATCTTTCTGATGCTTGACTTGCTCAATATTTGCGGTTTAGTTATAAATGATGTTACAAATTTAGCCAGATCTGTAGGCGTAGAATATAAGGCGCCGTCAGGAACATTATAACCCATACCAGCTTGTTGTCTGAAGGGCCAGCTAATGTCTCCCGCACCCGAGGTGTTCCATAATCCTACTGCCAAACTTGTTACCTTGTTGTCGGGTACTAAAAAGAAGGTGTTGTGCATGTGCAATGGCTCGATAATTCTGTGCTGTATCATTTCTAAATAGGGTACGCCGCTTGCTCTTTCCAGAGCAAGGCCCAATATAGCGTAACCAATATCTGAGTATAAAAATCTGTTGCCGGGTTTAAACTCAAAACGTGTCCGCGGTATGCACCTAAGCAGTATTAGCTCCCATTTGTCTGGTGACCCAAGATTCGCGTTGGGCATGTTGTTCGGTTCGCGTCTAAGCCCTGATGTATGTGAGGCTAATTGTTTTAGCGTAATTTTATGCTTTCCAGAATAACCCTGTATCTCTGCAACCTCGGGTACGTATTTTTCTACCGGATCATCAAGGCTAATCTTTTTGTCTTCAACCAATAACATCATCAAAGCAGCAGTAAAGGTTTTCGTGATGGAGCCAATGCGGTAAATTGTGTTCGTATCTGCCGGAATGTTTCTATCCTTATCGGCTTTGCCGAAAGCTGCTGCCCATATCACTTTATTATCCTTTGTGATAGCGGCCGACATGCTGCCATTTAAATTATCCCAGGCAACATCCTTTTTTAATTGGTCGCTAAATTTTGAGATCATTTCGTTTTCGTGACCGGTTAACTGCGAAAAAGCAATCAACGGAAAAAACAAAAAAATAAAAATTATGGATAACAAGGTGTTCTTAGGTGTCATAAATCAGGTATATAATACTTAAAGATAACGTCATTATATTCATTTTCAAATCCATATAAACCAGTTTTGTTATTTTAGCCCCGCTATGACATCCATTATATCAAAACTACCCCAGGTAGGTACTACCATTTTTACCACCATGTCTGCCCTTGCGGCACAGGTCGGCGCCATTAACTTATCGCAGGGTTTCCCGGATTACGAATGTTCGCCGCAACTTATTGAGTTGGTTAACCAGGCCATGAAAGATGGCTATAACCAATACGCCCCAATGGCCGGTAATAAAGCGCTGCGCGATGAGATCTCGCTTAAAGTGCAAAAACTGCATCGCGCAACTTATAACCCCGATACCGAAATAACCATTACCGCGGGCGGCACTCAAGCCATTTTTACTACTATAAGCGCGGTTATTCAACCTAACGACGAGGTGATTGTGTTTGAACCTGCCTACGATAGCTATGCTCCGACAATCAAGGTGATGGGCGGTGTGGTTAAATCGCTGGAACTGGAGCCGAGTAATAATTATCGCATAGATTGGGATATGGTGAAAAAGCTGATCACTAACCGCACCCGGTTAATCATTTTAAACTCGCCACATAACCCAACGGCAACTATATTACACCAGGAGGATATTGAGCAGCTAACTGCGATAGTACGCACCCAGGATATTTTGGTTTTGAGCGATGAGGTTTATGAACATTTAATTTACGACGGCGAAGTGCATCACAGTATGGCGCGTTATCCCGAATTGAAAGAACGCAGCTTTATTGTGGCCTCTTTCGGTAAATTATTTCACGCTACGGGCTGGAAGGTGGGGTATTGCCTGGCGCCGGAACATTTGATGAACGAGTTTAGGAAGGTGCATCAGTTTTTGGTTTTTAGTGTTAATTCGCCTGCTCAACAAGCTATTGCTCAATATTTAAAAGATGAGGATATCTATCTGTCACTACCTCAGTTCTTTCAGCAAAAAAGAGACTATTTCAGGAAAGGGTTAGCTGAAACTAAATTTGAATTATTACCTTCATACGGATCTTATTTTCAGTCAGTTAAATACGGCCACCTAAACAATGAGCCTGACACGGAGTTTGCAATGCGCTTAATTAGAGAGGCTGGCGTGGCTTGTATACCAACTTCGGTATTTTATACCCGGGGTACAGATCATAAAGTTTTGAGATTTTGTTTTGCCAAAAAGCAAGAAACTTTAAATGATGCCGTTAATAGATTGTTAGATTTTAAACTTTAATGAAAATTATCGCATATTAGTTAACCATTATTGCCGAAACCCAGTTTGCTATGGAGAATTTAAAAATCACTGTATTTCAAGGATATTTATTTTGGGAAAAGATAAACCAAAATTTACAAAACATAGCGCTCCGGCTGGGCAACATTCGCGAAAAGACCGACCTGATCATTCTGCCCGAAATGTTTAACACCGGGTTTACCATGAATGCCGCCGAATTAGCTGAGCCTATGGGAGGTAAAAGCATGCAGTGGATGCATAAAATAGCTCAAAAATATGATTGTGTAATTACCGGAAGTCTCATTATTACTGAGGGTGGCAAGTATTATAACCGCCTTATCTGGATGCAGCCTAACGGCACCTGCAATTATTATGATAAACGACATTTGTTTGGCCTGGGAAAAGAAGATGATACCTACACTCCCGGCACCAAAAAACTAATTGTGGAACTTAAAGGCTGGAAAATTTGTCCGGTAGTTTGCTATGACCTTCGTTTCCCCGTTTGGCTCCGCAATATTGACGCCGCTTATGACCTGTTGCTGGTTGTGGCTAACTGGCCGGAGCGCCGGGCCTTACACTGGCGAACATTGATACCGGCACGTGCTGTGGAAAATCAAAGCTACGTGATTGGCGTTAACCGTGTTGGGCATGACGGCAATGAGGTTTATCACTCGGGCGATTCAACTTGTATTGACCCAAACGGCAATGTGGTGTATTATAAACGCGACGAAGAAGATGTTTATACCTTTACCATTATTGGCGATGAGGTGATTAAGAGCCGCCGCGCCATGCCGTTTTTAAAAGATGCGGACAATTTTAACCTTATTTAAGGCGCTGTTTCTACTGATAAATTACCAATAAACTTTCTTAATTTGCCGTTTTAACTAAATTACCCCCGAAGTGATAAGAATTTTTCGCGCTATAGTATTTGGTTTATTGGCTTTTAGCCTGACCGCATCGGCACAAAAGAAAAAAGATTATACAAAATACGTTAACCCGTTTATAGGTACGGGTGGGCACGGTCATACTTACCCCGGCGCTGTAGTGCCATTCGGCATGGTTCAATTAAGCCCTGATACCCGCCTGGAAGGTTGGGACGGCTGTTCGGGTTATCATTATACCGACTCGGTAGTTTATGGCTTTTCGCACACACATCTGAGTGGTACCGGCATTGCCGATTATTGCGACATTCTGTTTATGCCTACCATCGGTAAACCGCAATTTAAAAATACCGACTATAGCTCGCCCTTTAAAAAGAAAAATGAATTTGCATCGCCGGGTTATTATAAAACCAAACTGGATAAGTATGATATCGACGTGGAGCTAACCGCTTCAACCCGGGCCGGCATGCATCGCTATCATTATCCATCAACAAGCGAAGCCAATATCATCATCGACCTGAAACACCGCGATCAGGTTTTAAACTCGTGGGTAGAGATCATTAACGACCATGAGATCCGCGGTTACCGCGAATCCAGAAGTTGGGCCAACGATCAGCATGTGTATTTTTATGCTAAATTTTCTAAACCATTTAAAGCCTACGGCATAGCAATTAACGATCAATTACAGGAGGGTTTAAAAAAGGCCGAAGGCAAAAATATTAAACTGTATATCCGCTTTGATAATCCGGGCCGGGTAATCTCAAAGGTGGGTATCTCATCGGTAAGTGCAGAAGGTGCCTTGAAAAACCTTGATGCCGAAATACCTGATTTTGATTTCAAAAAAGTACAAAAGGCTGCCAAAGCCCAATGGATAAACGCCTTAGCAAAAATTGAGGTTGAAGGCGGTGCACCCGACGCAAAGCAGGAAGAGCAAATGTCTGCCGAGGCTATGGCCTATGGCTATGGCCGCCCACGGGATAAAAAACCGGCGCCTGTTGATTATGGA
Organism: Mucilaginibacter sp.; assembly: GCA_036565645.1. GTDB lineage: Bacteria > Bacteroidota > Bacteroidia > Sphingobacteriales > Sphingobacteriaceae > Mucilaginibacter. The sequence continues at coordinate 4,696 of DATCXS010000167.1, read as the reverse complement.
AAGATTAAACGAACTATATTTTATACCGCATTGTATCACAGTATGTTATCGCCAAATATTTATAGCGATGTTGATGGTCAGTATCGAGGTATGGATCAGAAGATACACACTGCAGCCGGCTTTAATTACTACACCGTATTTTCTTTGTGGGATACTTTTCGTGCCGAACATCCGCTCCTGACATTAATTGACAGAAAACGTACACTTGATTTTATTAAAAGCTTTTTAGCAATATATGATCAACAGGGATTACTGCCAATCTGGTCATTGGCCTCCAATGAAACTTATTGCATGATCGGCAATCACTCCATACCGGTTATTGTAGATGCTTATGCTAAGGGGATCCGCGATTTCAATGCAGAGAAAGCTTTAGATGCCATGAAGGTATCGGTTAACAGAAATCAGTCCGGGCTTGATTCTTATCGTGAAAATGGTGCTGTACTGGCTGACAAGAACCAGGAATCTGTTTCAAAAACATTGGAGTACGCTTACGACGACTGGTGCATAGCTCAATTTGCTAAAATGTTGAACAAGCCGGTTGATTACAATGTGTACATCCAGCGCGCACAGTATTGGAAGAATGTGCAGAATAAAGACAATGGCTTTATGCAGGCGCGCGTAAACGGTGATTGGTATAAGCCTTTCGACCCGAACGAAGTCAACAAAAATTATGTGGAAGGTAATGCCTGGCAGTATTCGTTCCTGGTGCCGCAGGATGTTAATGGTTTAATTAACCGTATGGGTGGTAAAAGTAACTTTAGCGCCAAACTAAACGAGTTGTTTACTACCACTGCTCCGTTAACGGGCATTAAGCAATCTGACATTACCGGCTTAATTGGCCAGTATGCACATGGTAACGAGCCGAGCCACCACATGGCTTACTTGTTTAATTTTACTGACGAGGCCGATAAAACCCAATTTTATGTTAACCGCATTATGAACGAGCAATACACCGACAAACCCGACGGCCTTGCCGGTAATGATGATTGCGGGCAGATGTCGGCATGGTATGTAATGAGCGCTTTAGGCATTTACAATATAGCGCCGGGACAGCAGCAGTTTCAGATTGGTTTGCCTCAATTTGAGCGCGCGGTGATCAATCTGGAGAATGGAAAGAAATTCACCATCCTGAATCCCGGTAGCTCGGTAGCACGTAATAATATTTATTTACAGGGTATTAATCTCAATAAAAAGCCCTACAACAAGCTGTATCTAAATTATGACGATATAGCTAATGGCGGCGATTTTGAGGTGTTTACCGGACGCCTGGCTAACAAGATATGTATGCAGGACCTGGAAAAATCGACCTCGGCTATTACTGATAACGTGATAGTGCCAAATCCGACGATTACCCTGCTTCAAACCTTTGCACCGCCAACACAGGCCGAGATCAGGAGCAATGACACAGAGGCCGATGTAATTTATTATACTACCGATGGCTCAACGCCAACTCAATCATCAGCGGTTTACAGTAAAGGTATCCCGGTTACTTCAAAAATGACCATTAAGGCTATTGCTATGCGAAACGGGAAATCAAGTTTTGTAACGGAGGCACACTTTTAACGTCTTTTTATTAAACATACAATGGCTTATAACGAAGATTTAGCTAACAGAATTCGCGAAGCGCTTATAGCGCGTGGTATAGAGGATATTGAGGAAAAGAAAATGTTTCGCGGGTTGTGTTTTATGGTAGATGGAAAAATGTGTGTTTGTGTTAGTGCCGACGAAATGATGTGCCGCATTGGCCCCGGATACAAAGATGCTTTAGAGCTAAACGGCATCCGCGGAATGATCCGCAATGGCAAAGTTTTAAAAGATTTTGTATATATAAGCCCCGAGGTTATGAAAACAAAAAAAGAATTTGACAGTTGGATTGATAAATCTTTAGCGTTTAATAAATTTGCTCGTGCCACTAAAAAATAAATCTGAAGTTTTTTACCGGCACTCCCCTCCTAAAATTTAACTGTTAAAATTGCGTTGTTACCTATTTATAAACCGGCTGTCATATTGAGCCATTAATTTTACATCTTTACCGAATGTTCAGACGTATAAAAAACCAATATCTGAGATACTTTGTCATCTTTATCTACACTATAATAATCTTCTTTTGTGCTATTGAATTAAACTTTTTATGGCTTTTCGGCTACTCGCCGGATATGAATGATATCAAGACGCCAACAATGTCAGTGGGTTCGCAGGTTTATACGGCTGACGGCAAACTGATAGGCGAATACTATCATGAAAACCGCTCGCCGGTTGACTTTAAAGAGATTTCGCCCAGCGTAGTTAATGCCCTGGTAGCAACCGAAGATGTCCGTTTTTACAAACATGGCGGGGTTGACTTTTATTCGTTCTTTACCAGCGCGCTTTCAACAGCAACAGGCGATAAACGCGGCGGCAGTACTATCACTCAACAACTGGCAAAAAATCTTTTTGCAACGCGTAAGCGTAAATCGCAAGGTGTTTTTGGGCATGTGCCACTGGTGCGCACATTGGTGTCAAAATGTAAAGAATGGATAACAGCTTATAAGATTGAGCACATTTACACCAAGCAGGATATACTTACCATGTATCTGAATACCGTTCCGTTTGGTAATAATTCTTTCGGTATTAAAACAGCGACTTTAAAATTCTTTGATAAAACGCCTGACGAAGTAACACCTGCCGAAGCAGCTACTTTGATTGGTATGCTGAAGGCTACATCAACCTACAACCCTATTAATAACCCTGAACGTTCTATCGAGCGCCGTAATACGGTATTGGGCCAAATGGAAAAGTATAATTATTTGAGTAAAGCTGATTACAACAAATACAGTAAATTACCTATCGGCTTAAATCTGAGCTATGTAGAGGACGATTCGCATGGCGACTCTTACATCCGTGAGGCAGTTGAACGCTGGCTAAGAAAATGGTGCAAAGACAATGATTATGACCTGTACGAAGACGGTTTAAAAATATACACTACTATTGATTCGCGCCTGCAGCAATATGCCGAAGAAGCTGTTGCCGAAAAGATGAAGATGCTGCAAAAACGTTTCAACAATATCTGGGGCAACAGAAACCCCTGGCGCGATTCGAAAGGTAACGAAATTAAAGACTTTTTGTTAAAAGCCGAGCAGCGACTACCTGTTTATAAGGTACTGATGGATAAGTATCATGGTGACACTACCCAGATAAATCAATATTTTGAAAAACCTAAGCGCATGAAGGTTTTCAGCTGGAAAGGTGAGCATGACACTACTTTTTCAAGCGCAGATTCTATTAAATATTACACCCGCATTCTTAATACCGGCATGATGACCATTGAGCCATCCACCGGAAAAATTAAAGTTTGGGTGGGCGGTATAGACCACAAATATTTCAATTATGATCACGTAAACCAGTCTAAACGCCAGGCGGGTTCTACCTTTAAGCCATTTGCTTATCTGACTGCTCTGGACAACGGTTATTCGCCTTGCGACAAGTTTACCGACCAGCCGGTTTCGATCAAATACACCGACGAAGGCAAACAGCAGGTTTGGTCGCCAAACAATGCTGATTTTAAATTCACTTACCAGGAAATGTCGTTGCGTTGGGCCATGGGTAAATCTGTTAACTCCATTACAGCACAACTGACTGAAAAGGTTGGTTGGGATAAGGTTGTGGAGTACGCCCACAAATGCGGCATAGAAAGCCCGTTAAAAGCTGTGCCCTCTGTTTCATTAGGATCAAACGATGTTTCCGTTTATGAAATGGTACGTGCTTACAGTACCTTTTTGAATAAAGGTAAAAGGATCGATCCGCTGCTGGTTACTAAAATTACTGATCATGACGGCAATGTTATCCAGGAGTTTACTGTAAAAATGCAGCAGGTTATCAGCGAAGAAGTTGCCTGGCTGATGCTGTATATGTTCCGCGGTGGCATGGAAGAACCGGGCGGTACATCGCAAGCTTTGTGGGAATATAACGGCCTTTGGAAAAAGAATAATCAGATTGGCGGCAAAACCGGTACATCGTCAGACTATGTAGACGGGTGGTATATGGGTATTACTAAAGATCTGGTTACAGGTGTTTGGGTTGGTGCAGACGACCGCAGTGTACACTTTACTACCTCTGAAAGCGGCGAAGGCTCGCACACTGCCCTACCGATATTTGGTGCTTTTATGGAGAAAGTTTATGCAGATAAGCAATCCGGCTATACTTATGGGCCGTTCCCGAAACCGTGGGTTAAGATTACTAAAAGCTATGATTGCCCATCGCCAAGGATATCAACCGATACCACATCGACAGATAGTTTAGCTATGCCGGTAGATACTTTGAACCCGCCGCCGACCATACCTAACATAAATCCGGCAATGACCGATCTGCAATAAATATTAAAGTCTATTTATTAAATTAGCGGCGAGGTATAAATACATGGATCACAACTTTTCCGCTATAAATAAATCGATAAAATATTTATTTGTACTCCTGTGCTTTATTGGCTGCTTGCTTTTTAGTCCGGTGGCTCAGGCGCAATACTTCGGTCAAAATAAAGTACGGTACAAAAACTTAAAGTTTAAGGTTTACAAAACACCGCACTTTGAGCTGTATTACTATCTTAAAAATGATAGTATGATCAGGCGCTTTGCGCAGGAAGCCGAGTTGTGGTACACGCTGCATCAGCAGGTTTTCAGAGATACCTTTCGCAAAGCTAATCCTATCATTCTTTACGCTA
>DATCXS010000248.1:0-2206 GCA_036565645.1 Mucilaginibacter sp. | reverse complement strand
CACTTAAAATGGCCGCCCAAACCGCTAAAGGCGCAGCCAACCTTTTATTGCAATTGGCCTCGCACCCTGAACAGGAAATTGATAAGGTAACTTCGCCTAAAGGTTGTACAATTGCGGGATTAAACGAGATGGAACATAATGGCTTTAGCTCTGCGATGATCAAAGGCATCAAGTTGTCAGCAATAAAAGCCGGCGACCTGTATAAAACTCAAGACTAAAGCCGAACTATAATTTATAACCCTGGCGAGCATAAAGCAGCCAGCGGTTATTAATCTTTTTCCAAACCTGTAATACACCAATAGTAACACTACGGGTTCTGCCATGCTCGGTAACGTCAGCAATAAATTTATGGCGTACTATAGCTGTATTTCCATCTACCTGGATCTTTTGATGTTTTAAGTCTATACGCGTAAAGGACACCTTAACCAAGGCTTCAATAAACTGGCTTTTGGTATCTACCGCTCCAAAAAACTGGCCATAACTCATTCTGTTAGCCAAAACGTTATTCAACATCGCCCTGTCGCCTGCTATCATTGCTTTACGCATAAGCTCAACCTGATTGGCCACAGCGCGCTCATCAGCACTTTGCGCAAATGCAGACATATTAAGTAAAGAAAACAATAATAGTGATGCAGCAACTAATCTTTTCATTTTTTATACGGCTTACTTTGCTAATGTAACTCCCTCGTCGGCATATTACAAACGGAGCTTTTAATCGTAACAAACAAGTTACTATTATTGCAAATAGTAGTGCTTTATGCGGTTTAGCTCGTCATCAAGCTCATAGATCAAGGGCGCGGCGGTGGGTATTTCCAGTTTGGTAACCTCTTCATCAGTCAGGTTATCAATATATTTGATCAGCGCACGCAAGCTATTGCCGTGGGCACTGATGATGATCTTTTGTTTGCTTTTTAAAACGGGTACAATCCCGTCATTCCACAACGGCAACACCCTTTCCTGCGTTTGTCTCAAATTTTCTGTTAAAGGAAGCTCGGCCTGGGTCAGGTTTTTATAACGGATATCATGTCCTGGGTAACGTTCATCGTCCTTAGTTATTGGTGGCGGATCTTCATTCAGATCACGGCGCCACTTTTGTACCTGCTCTATACCATACTTGTCTATGGTTTCTTGTTTGTTAAGTCCTTGCAGCGCGCCATAAAAACGCTCATTTAACCGCCATGACTTGGTGACTGGAATCCAGAGGTGATCCAGTTCATCCAATATAATATGCAGGGTTTTAATAGATCTTTTTAATACCGACGTATAGCCGACGTCGAAGGTAAAGCCGTGTTTTTTGAGTAGTTGACCCGCGTGTTTTGCCTGCTTGTAACCGTCTTTGTAAAGGTCAACGTCTGTCCAGCCGGTAAACCTGTTTTCATGATTCCAAATACTTTCGCCATGTCTTAATAATACGAGTTTCTGCATCCTGATGAATAAACGTCTGATCCAAAAATCGGTTTTAATATTTGCAAATGATTATAAATGGTTTAAATTGCATCAACAAAACCAATTAAAACCAAGCACTTATGACAACTATTGCACCTGTAAAGGACGGCATTGCTAATCCTGCGCCACTGGGGCTATGCGCCTTTGGTATGACTACTGTTTTGCTGAACGTCCACAACGCCGGCATTTTTGAGATGAACTCGATGATACTGGCTATGGGTATTTTCTACGGCGGACTTGCGCAGGTAATAGCCGGCGTAATTGAAGCTAAAAAGAACAATACTTTTGGGCTGACGGCCTTTACATCATATGGTTTTTTCTGGCTATCGTTAGTGGGATTAATTGTTATGCCCAAACTGGGTTGGGTAGCTACCCCAGCCGGAAGTGCTATGGTTGCCTACCTGTCAATCTGGGGTTTGTTTACCCTGCTGATGTTTTTTGGAACGCTTAGATTAAACCGTGCATTACAATTTGTATTTGGTTCGCTGGTTGTGTTGTTTGCCTTATTGGCCATAGGCGACGCTACCGGAAACAAAAGTATTGGCCAATTAGCCGGATATGAAGGTATTATTTGTGGTGCATCTGCCATTTACACTGGCATTGCCCTGCTGCTTAACGAGCTTTACGAAAAAACAGTATTGCCAATTGGCCCGGTAAATGCCTAAATTGCGTGGGTGAAAGATTATAAGAAATATTACCTCGTCCCCGAAGCGCCCGAGACTGTTTATCTGGCTTTAACCAATCCGCTCACTATTGAATT
>DATCXS010000230.1:0-15086 GCA_036565645.1 Mucilaginibacter sp. | reverse complement strand
TGGCTTTCTTTCGACACTATAAGATACAAAAAAAGGAGTAGAAAACACTCGTCTTCTTCTCCTTTTTCCATTTGGACTTTTTCAGTGCCCTCCATTTCTGACTTGCCTTTTTTTGTTACTTACTCCACCAGTCCCTTAATCACACTTACCAGATAGACAAAAGGCGTTTGGTATTGCAGTATATACATCATTTGTCTACACAATAAAAAGGGCTTAAACCATTTAGAACTGTAATTTAGCACTCTATTTCATTTCAGGATAACAATGATACACGAGTTTATTAATGGTCAGATTAATGCCCTTTTTAGAATGGTATATGACGAAATCCGGTTAGATCGCAATTTCTATGGCAAAGACCAGCAGGAGAAGCTGCTTACCATTGCCTGGAATCGCGGGGTCGACCAGGAAATCTCGATTGACAACTTTCCCTATAAGTTTCCGGCTAATACTATACATTGCCTCATGACCAGTGAGAACTTTCATTTTGAGCGGCCGGAAAGTATTGTTGCCTGGCAGTTTAGCCGTGAATTTTACTGTATTGTCGATCACGACAAGGAAGTTAGCTGTGTAGGATTCATTTTTTATGGCCCGCCACAAAAAATGTTTATCCGGTTAACGGAACATGATCAAAAGCAAATCGGGATGATCCTGCAAATGCTGCAGGATGAATTTGAAACGCAGGATCAAATCCAGGGTGAAATGATGCAGGTTTTGCTAAAACGACTGATCATTATTGTAACAAGGCTTGCCAAGAGCCAATATGTTAACGAAAAGGAGTTACCGGGTGACAAACTTGATATTATCCGCAGGTACAATTTTCTGGTAGAAACTCACTACAAGAAAGAACACCAGGTCAGCTTCTACGCCGAACAACTTTTTAAGTCACCAAAAACTTTATCAAATCTCTTTGCTCTATATAATCATAAGAGCCCATTGCAAATCATTCAGGAAAGATTAGCCCAGGAAGCCAAAAGACTATTTTTGTATACAGATAAAACAGCTAAGGAAATTGCTTTCGAACTCGGGTTCGAAGATCCGGGGCATTTTAGTAAATTCTTCAAACGCTTAACCGGGCAATCAGTAACAGAAATTAAAAAACGCAACACACCTGTCGGATAAAAGCATGTTTACATAATGTTTTTGACAATTCGGGAAATATAGACCACTCTTCGGGCAGTCCTGCCGTTTTCTTGGGATACAATTTGTCTCATCTTTGAGCTATCAAATTATTCACAGCAAGGCAATCAAAATGAAAACGTCAGGACCTAACGCAACGCAACAAATTACTCCAAACGCGCAAAATATATTAATCAGGTTTTCTTCCTGGGTAAACAGCCGCAATCTTCCCTTTGCAATCATTAGCACTGGTATAATCGTGATGCTTTTATGGGCGGGGTCTTATAAAATGACTGTACCTGGCGCAGATGGCATTGTTCCATTGGTTAACAATAATCCACTCATTAGCTGGCACTTCAAATTATTTGGTGTTTATCACGGTTCTGACCTGATTGGTTTGTCAGAAATTAGTGCAGCTATCCTCATGATAACCGGCCTGTTCAAACCGCAGGTTGGTGTTATAGGCAGTTCCATTGCAGTAATAATGTTCTTTATCACCAGTACCATGGTCATTACAACGCCGGGGGCATTCGTTAATGTTAACGGCTTTAATTACATGAGCTTTCTGGGGCTGTTTCTTTTTAAAGACATCATCAATCTGGGTGCATCATTTTACCTGATCACAAAATTTGGCAGCATGGCCATCCAGACTCAGCATAATCCTTATAAATAGTTAAACATTAATAACAGATCCATAAACAACTTAAAACATAATAAAATGAAACCAATTGCAGTTCCAACAAGAGATCAAGTATCACCGGCTAATCAGGTAATTTTTGACAACTTAAAAAAAGCTATAGGCAGCGTTCCGAACCTATATGCCGTATATGCTCACTCAGAGAATGCGTTAGGTACCTATTTAGCATTATCCAATGCAAAAACATCGCTTAAACCTAAAGAAAAAGAAGTAGTTAACCTTGTAGTGAGCCAGGTAAATGGTTGTGAGTATTGCCTGGCGGCTCATACTGCCATCTCTAAAAATCAGGGGTTTACCGATGAGCAAATCCTGGAGATACGTCGTGCATCGGTTACTTTCGACAGCAAACTGGATGCTTTGGCTAAATTAGCTAAAAGCATTACTGAAAATAAAGGCCACGCTGACGAAAAACTATTAGAAAACTTTTATGACACAGGCTACAATGAGGGCGCACTGATAGATGTAGTGATTGCAGTAGGAGATAAAACCATTACCAACTATATCTATGCTTTAACAGAGGTACCGGTTGATTTTCCAACAGCTCCGGCTATCTAAATAATTATAAATAAACTGCCAATCAATTTACTAAATAGTTAGCCTTAGCGCAACTACAACCAAGCCACCTAAACGGGTGGCTTGGTTTGTTTAAGCCTACTCAAACCAATTGCGCGACATTTTTACAGAAAACACCATATTGCAATGCCCTTATTCGCATTATATTTGGCAAACCAATACCCAATTTATGAGCCTTACGAAAAAAGCATTATCGTCTTTATTTTTCTTTTTTACCTATTTTATAAGTTATGCGCAGGTTGCTCAATTGCCAACACCCTGGACTGAAGCAGCCAGGCAAGCCGCAGTTCCGCTGTCAGAATATCCGCGCCCGCAACTGGCGCGCCAAAATTGGTTATGCCTTAACGGTAAATGGGATTATCGCGGAGGCAAGAATGCTCCGGATGCACTTAATCCACAAAAAGTAGCATCTTTTGATGGCGTAAAAGAAAAAATACTGGTACCCTACTGCCCTGAATCATTTTTGTCGGGCATTCAGCGTAAGCAGGAAATTAATATGTGGTACCGCCGAACCTTTGAAATTCCCGCTGCCTGGAAAGGCAAGCACGTTATCATCAATTTCGGCGCGGTAGATCATGATGCAACCGTGTTTGTAAACGGCAAAAAAGTAGGCTCACATGCCGGTGGTTATGACTCTTTTAGCTTTGATATTACCAACGCTCTTTCCAAAGGAACAAATACACTCATCGTAGCAGCCAACGACCCCAACGATGGCAAAACGCCGTCCGGTAAAAACGGACCTCGCGGCGATTATACTTTTTCGTCAGGTATATGGCAAACCGTGTGGATAGAGCCGGTTAGCGCAAACTATATCGAAAACATTCGTTTACTTCCGGATGTAGACGGCAAGCGGTTAAAAGTACTCGTAAACAGCAGCGGCACAGGCAAAGTAACTGCCATAGCGCTTGACGGCAAAAAAGTTGTCGCCGAGGCGCATTCGGCTTCGGGTTCGTCATTTTATGTGCCGATTGAAAAGCCGGAACTATGGTCGCCGGATAACCCATTCTTGTACGACCTTAAGCTTACCCTTTACAATGCTAATGGCAGCGTCGCCGACGAGGTGAAAAGTTACTTTGGCATGCGGGATATAAAACTCGGCAAGTTAAATGGCGTTGTAAGACCTTTCCTGAACGGCAGATTTGTAATGCAGCTTGGTTTACTGGATCAGGGCTACTGGCCTGATGGCGTGTTAACCGAACCTACAGAAGAAGCTTTAAAGTTTGATATCCAATTTACTAAAAAGGCTGGTTTTAACCTGATCAGAAAACACATGAAAACTGAGCCGCAGCGGTTTTATTATTGGTGCGATAAAATGGGCCTGTTGGTTTGGCAGGATATGCCTGCCATCTGGTATCAGAATGAGGACACCACCCGCAACCGCAGTGTTTACCGCAAAGAGTTAAAGGCCATTATAGACGACCATTATAATTCGCCATCTATCATCACCTGGGTGCCCTTTAATGAAAACTGGGGTGCCTTTGATGTAAAGAACATTACCAACTGGGTAAAAGCAATATGATCCTTCGAGATTGGTGAACGGCAACTCGGGCTTCAACAATAATCCGGGCTATCAAAAAGCCTACGGCGACCCTAAAAACGGGGACTATGTGGATACACATATCTATATTGGTCCGAACGGCGCATCCAGACCCGACAGTACCAGGGCCGCCTCATTAGGCGAGTTTGGTGGCGTGGGTTTATTTGTGATGGGACACATGTGGCCGGTTGAAAACAATGCCTACGGTATGATGCCAACCAGGGAACAACTAACCGATCGCTATACACTTTTATTACAGCAGGTAGATCAACTAATGAAATACAAAGGACTAAGCGTAGCCATCTACACGCAAACCACCGACGTAGAGCATGAAGTTAACGGGCTATTGACCTATGACCGCGCCGTCGAAAAAATGCAAACCGACCGGGTTAGAGAGATTAACCAGGCGGTTATTAAAGACAGCTATAATATGAATAATATCAAACACAATTAATACAACGTAATTTATTTAAGCCAAAAGCCTTTAGTCCTACCGCTAAAGGCTTTTTGTTTTAAGGCAATGAGGTATAAATATACCTTAAAACAACGGGCGCACCGTCATCACAAAAAACCATCACGCCGAAATCGCAGGAGCGGGTTGATCTGGAATTTAAACCATCCCGCCCATAAACGGATCGGTGTAACCCGCCTTGCCTGTTTCAACCCGGCCTGCAAACCGTTTTTCAAAACTATTGACACCACTTACCTTCAGCGTAAAATCATACCAGCCCATGCTTTTGGTCAGATCGACTATAAATGATAATTGCGATTTAGGCAATACAATTTTCTTTTGGGTGCCGGTTTTATACGCGTTATCGGTTATTGTAACGGCATGCTGTCCTTTGCTTAAGTTCTTCACATGCAACTCCACATTACCGGTCAGTACTTTCTTATTTAGGCGATTGCGCTGATACTCCAAACGGGTCTCAATTTCCGGGTCGGCATGGTTACCCTTAAACTCGCGGTAAAAACCATTAGGCCCGTACAGGCGCAGGTGATAATTGCCGCTTTCAAATTCATTTACCGGCCAGGTATCGGCCAGCGTGTCACCGGGTTTTACGGCGTAGGTCCAGTTGCGCAGCAGTTCGTAGCCATTGCCTTTTAGCGATTTATAATTATCAGGTGCGTAAATAATGAAAGGCGTCCCAACGGTTTTATTGCCCCACACTTCAGTGGCAGTATTCAGATTGATTTCAAAAGCAGTTTTATCAGCACTCAATTTACCATCGGCATATAGCTGATAGGGTATCGCATTTGAATGCTTAATGCCCTTCTCCTGCTGCGGCAGTAACGGTGAGTTATGCGGATTTTGTTTTATCTGCTCCACATCCTGCGCGGTGAGCGCTTTAAAATTTGCAGGCACCTCTTTAAACTTAGCCTTGTGTATCCCCTCCAAAAAACTGTTACGGGCCACAAACTCGGGCAGGGGCGATTGCTTAGCTTCATAAGGTCTGAAAGCCGATGACAAATCACCACAAACGGTGCGGCGCCAGTCGGATATATTAGGCTCAAAAACTTTCTTACCTGTTTTATGAGACAGGAACTTTTCCAGGAACTGCAAAGTAGATGTATGATCAAAAACCTCAGAATTCACCCAGCCACCCTTGCTCCACGGCGAGGCGATGACCATAGGCACCCGGAAACCTAAACCTATCGAGCATTCGCGGTCATATTTGGTCGGGAAACCATCGCGGGCTTGTTCTTGCTCCAGCGTCACGTAGTCCGGCCGGGTATCTATGCCTGCCGATACCTTGCCGGTACCCGCTTTATGCGAATGCGGTGCAGTAAACGGCGGTATGTGGTCAAAGTAGCCATCATTCTCATCATAAGTTAAAATAAAGATGGTCTTTTTCCAAACCTCCGGGTTTTGGGTCAGGATATCCAGTACCTCTGACACATACCAGGCGCCATACCACGGCGCAGACGGATGGTCCGAGAAATTCTCGGGCGCAGTAAGCCATGATACTGTTGGCAGCTTGCCGTTCTTTACGTCCTCACGAAACTGGTAAAGCACATCGCCTTTCGGCGCCTTCATGGTGCGGGCGGTACCATTATCGTCATAAGTTAAATCGGTAAGCTTGCCAAATTCAGGATCGCCATAATTAACAGTAAATGCTTTTTGGTGGATACTTCGCTCGCGGGCAGTCAGGTCGTCAAACTTTCGGCTGTTAATAGTATCGAGCTGAGCGTTTACTTTCTTCTGCTCATTTCGGCGTTGTTGCAGTTTCTTTTTCAGTGCGGGGCTATCATCGGTCTCAGCCTGCTTTTGAAGCCCTTCAATCTCTGTATTTAAAGCCGATAAACGTTTATTTAATTGTTTAATATGCCGTGGATGCAGCTGGATATTATACTGACCGAAAAATTCCAGGTCATTATCCTGAAAATTAGATAGCCATGCATCTTCCTCGCCCTCAAACCCGGTGTCTATGCTTATTTCATTCTGATAACAGCGCCAGTCGATACCCAGATCTTCTAACCGCTCGGGGAAGGTGGTCCAGTTTAAGGTGCCATAATCCATATCCTCGTTCCAAACCAAAGCGCGCGAGTTTTCGTCTTTATGATCGCGGATAGTACCGGTCCAAAAATAAAGGCGATTAGGATTGGTGCCAGTCAGCGACGAACAGAAATTTTGATCGCAAACGGTAAAGGCATCTGCCAAAGCATAATAAAAAGGCACATCGTTACGATTGTGGTAGCCCAGTGTAAGGGGCATATTGCGGTAAGCCTTATCACCCGAATGTTTCTCGTCTAACCATTTATCATGGCGGCCATCATTACGGGCATTCACCTGATTTGACCAGGTATGCGGCAACGAGTGCATCCAGGTGGCTTTGGTGTTTTTGATATCTAAATGGAATGGCGCATAAGTCTGTCCGCTGGCATTTGTTTGCAGCCAAACCGGATTTTTATCAGCCAGTTGTATAGCCCGCGGATCATTATAGCCACGCACCCCGCGCAAAGTACCAAACACATGGTCGAACGAGCGATTCTCCTGCATCAGGATCACCACATGCTCGGCATCCTGGTAAGTACTGCCCTCGGGCGCGTTAATGTTCATGGCCCTGGCTATTGATGAGGGCAGCCCCCCTGCAAGCCCGGCGGTACCGCTTAAAAGCGCGGCTTTTTTGATAAAATCTCGTCTGCTATCCATTGCACCTAAGCTAATATTTTTTTGGCAAACACGGTTAATCATCATCTGAAAATAAGAATGTCAAATTCATTTCTTATCTGTCAGTTTGAGACGCAAACGAACCTAACGTACAGACGCAATACTTTGCGTCTCGGTCTCGGGACAATCTACACTTCATGACGAAAACGTCCCTGCCAGCTCCTTAATTCTGCTATTTAAAACAACAATCGTACTATAGCTGTTAATCTTATATCAACAATAAAAAGACTTAAGAGTCATTTTTTAAAACTTGTTCTTCCAATAAGATAATAAGTTCTTTACATTAGTTGTACCAACGCTTACAACCTGTTACACATCCCGCATGAAAACTAAATTAACAATATTTGTTACTATCCTGCTGACCGGGTTGCTTGGGTTAATGCTGAGCTTTATCAATAAGGCCGACGACCCGGTTGATAAAATAGTTACTGCGCTGCAAAAATGGGCGGGCGCCAATCCGCAGGAGAAAGTGTATCTGCAAACCGATAAACCATACTATTTAGTAGGCGATACCATTTGGTTCAAAGCCTATGTAACTACCGGCGCCAAGCATCAATTATCGGCAATAAGCGGGGCGCTGTATGTCGACCTGATTACCGAGGGCGACTCGCTGGCCAAGCAACTTAAATTACCCATAACCACAGGCATGGCAGTAGGTAATTTTATTTTAGACGATGATCTGATCCACGAGGGCAATTACCGTATCAGGGCCTACACCCAATGGATGCGCAATGCCGGGCCCGAATACTTTTACGACCGCACTTTTTCAATTGGCAACTCTATAGCCAATACCGTATTTGCCAAAATTGATTATGTGTACACTACAAATGGTAATAAAACCAAAATTAAAGCTATCCTGAAATATACTGATTTGAAGGGCAAGCCGCTTGCTGACAAACAGGTAAGTTACCTGCTCAGAAAAAGCTGGGATGTCATTTCGGAGGGGGGTGGTAAAACCAATGCAATGGGCGAACTGAGCATCAATCTGGCTAACAAAAAACCTAATGCGCTTTCTCAAACCTATTTAACCACAAAGATCACCATTGCCGGCGATGAAGTGGTAGCTAAAAATTTCCCCATAAAAACAGCATCACTGCAAAGCGATGTTCAATTTTTCCCCGAAGGCGGCAGCCTGATCGCCGGTATTAAAAGCCGCGTTGCCTTTAAAGCTACCGCACCCAATGGTTTGGGCGCCAATATTGGCGGCAGTATTGTAGATAATAGTGATAAGGAAGTTGCTAAAATTGAGACCAAACATTTAGGCATGGGCTATTTTACGCTCACACCCGAAGCCGGTAAAACCTACAGTGCCAAAGTAACGTATCCTGACGGCTCATCAAACACGGTTAAACTGCCCGATGTGGCGACTGATGGTTATGCACTTTCAGTATTTCAAACTGCAAAGAACGATTCAGTATTGGTTAAGGTTGGTGCGTCGGCAAATACGCTGCGAGGTGGCAGCCAAAACCTTAGCCTTGTAGGGCAGTCAAACGGCAAAGTTTATTTTTCTACCAGTGTACCGGTGAACAAACAGTTTACCTTGCTGTATTTCCCCATAAAAGAGGTACCGTCGGGTATCATGCAATTTACCTTGTTTTCTGCCGATGCACAGCCTTTAAATGAGCGTATCATCTTCATTCAAAATAAAGACGATATTAACCTTAACATCAGCAGCAATAAACAAACTTATAACCGGCGTGAAAAAGTGCAGCTGGCTATTGATGCCAAAGACGGAGCGGGCAATCCGGTTGCGGGTAATTTCTCCATATCGGTAGTAAGCGAAACGGCCGTACCATCTGACGAAGTCAATGAAAATTCCATATTCTCTCAGTTATTATTGAGTTCAGACATCAAAGGTTATATAGAAAAACCTAACTATTACTTTGTTAACCAAAACGATGAAACCCGCGAAAACCTGGATATACTCATGCTAACACAGGGCTACCGGCGGTTTGCCTGGAAGAATGTATTATCGGGCACCCCGCCTGTACCTTATTTTACGCCAGAAAAGCTGGGAACAGAGATCAGCGGCATAATCATGGGCTATAATAAAAAGCCTGTTGCCTATGCCAGGGTTGCTATATTGAATAACAAAACCGGATTTTTCCGAGATACCGTAGCCGACCAAAATGGCCGGTTTAAATTCAGGAGAATACTTTTTACCCAAGGTGCTCAATTTACCATCCATGGTGCCAATGCCAAAGGAAAAGGCCGTGTTATTGTTAAACTTAACGATTACCAGAAGGCAAATGTAATTGCAAATCCTAACATCGGCGATATAAATCCGGACATCCCTCAGCAAACAAAAGCCACCATTGATAACGATATAAAACAAGACCAGGACCTGGTTAAACATGGATTGATTAGCCGTGTACAACAACTAAAAGAAGTTAGAATACGCGCGGCTAAGGCCAGAGTGGGGACTGCCAACATCAAGGAGAACCAGGCCGACGAAGTTTATAGGCCTGATAGCCGCCAACCCTGCAGCACTTTAAGAGAATGTCTTGAAGAAATGTATCATAGCCGCATACGTTTTACATCAGTAGTAAGTCAGGATTATGGCATGTTGTGGATACCAACTTATCAAAACCAACGGTACGTAGTATTAATTGACAGCGTGCGGGTAACCCCTGAGCAATACCAGGACCTGCTGACAGACAGCGTAACCAATATCAATAAAATTTACCTGGTGCATGAAAGTACGGCGGTACAAATGAAATTATTGGGTATGTATGCCGGACAGTATAAACCGCCGCTACCGCCGGTATTAGCTATCTACACAAAAAACGGCAACTTCCGCTATACAAAAAGCGATGGCACGATCGATTATTCGCCGAAGGGGTATGATTTGACCAGGGTATTTTATTCACCCAAGTATGACAGACCGCAAGACGGACCTACCCCTGCCGATCTGCGAAGCACTATTTACTGGAACCCGGCTGTGCTTACGCGCACCGTCGGACGGGCGGGCCTGTCTTACTTTAACAGCGACCAAACCGGCACCTACCGGGTAACCATTGAAGGCATAGATGCCGACGGACACTTAGGACGAAAAATTTACAGATATACCGTACAATAAAGGAATAACAGCGAACAACCAAATCTTATCCCGCTAACCTGGACCTTACACCTACATGAAAACAACCGTTCGCTGTTATTTTTTACTGTTGAGTAAAAAAGAAAAGGCCGGGCAAATATATAGACTGCCCGGCCTTCCTTTTAGTTGCCTGAAATCTATTTCAGAATATCATTAATAATTTTCAATTCCTCGTCAGTGAATTTGGTATTCTCCAGGCATTTCAGTGAGTCCAACATTTGTTCAGGCTTGCTGGCGCCGATTAACACTGAGGTAATACGATCATCCTTTAATATCCAAGACAAAGCCATGTGCGCCAGTTTTTGGCCACGCTGTTTGGCAAGTTCGTTCAGTTTTTTAACTTTTTCGATCTTGTCCGGGGTAATGCTGTTTTCGGTAAGCGAGTCGCCTACTTTGAGGGCACGCGAATCGGCCGGGATACCATTCAGGTATTTATCGGTCAGCAAGCCCTGCGCCAATGGCGAAAACGGAATACAGCCTATACCCTCTTCTTCCAGTACATCCAGCAGGCCACCCTCAACCCAACGCTCAAACATAGAATACTTAGGCTGATGAATGATGATCGGCGTACCCATCTCCTTTAACATGGTGATAGCTTTTTTGGCTTCGGGCGCTTTATAGTTTGATATACCCACGTATAAAGCTTTGCCCTGGCGAACGATCAGATCCAGCGCAGCCATGGTTTCTTCCAACGGAGTTTCAGGATCCGGGCGATGGTGATAGAAAATATCTACATAATCCAGCTTCATCCTTTTAAGGCTTTGGTCAAGACTTGATACCAGGTATTTTTTAGTGCCCCAATCGCCATAAGGGCCGTCCCACATGGTATAGCCGGCTTTTGATGATATAATAAGTTCATCGCGGTGATCGCGAAAATCAGAATGCAGTATCTGGCCAAATTGCTCCTCGGCCGTTCCCGGAGGCGGGCCGTAGTTATTAGCCAGGTCGAAATGTGTAACGCCATTATCAAAGGCTGTTTTCAGGATGTTGCGGCAATTTTCAAGCCGGTCATAATATCCAAAGTTTTGCCATAAGCCCAATGACACAGCAGGCAGTTTTAAACCGCTTTTGCCGCTGCGCTTGTATGGCATGTTTTGATAACGTGTTGGTGATGGTTGGTAAGACATGTATTTGTGTTGTGTTGTTTTCTATTCTCAGATAAGTCATTGCGAGGAACGAAGCAATCCCTACACAGCACGATCAATATGCACTTTGATTAGCAAGTGCAGAGATTGCTTCGTTCCTCGCAATTGACGCGTAGGTATTTTATCCGCCGTTACGCCTTCGGTGCGTTCTTCTTAAAATAAGTATTGAAAAACATCAAATGATACAGCACCGAATTTGCCCAATACTGCGAAGTATGCGCACCCGGACGTGAGGTAAAATCGTGCGGAATATTACGTTCCACCATTTTTTCGTGCAGTATGCAGTTTACTTTGTAAAAGAAATCGCTCACACCGCAGTCAAAGGTAATAGCCAGCGAGTTGGGCTTTATCAGGTACAGCATATTGGTCACCGTGTTCTTTTCCCAATTGTCCGGGTTTTCGGCATAAGTGCCCAGGCGCTTGGCCAGATCCCAGTTATTCGGGAACGGGCGGATATCCACCCCTCCACTCATGCTGCCCACTGCACCGTAAACGTCCTGATGCCTGATAGCCAGATAAAATGCGCCATGCCCACCCATACTCAAGCCCGAAATTGCGCGGCCGGTTTTATTTTTGATAGTTTTATAATTTTTGTCGATATACGAAACTAACTCTTTTGAAACATAGGTTTCGTATTTAAAATTCGGATCAACCGGACTGTCAAAATACCAGCTGGTAACACCTCCATCGGCACAAACAATCATCAGGTGATAATAATCTGCCCAGTCGGCAATAGCATGATTAAGTTCATAAAATTGCTTGTAGTTGCCACCGGCGCCATGCAGCAGGTATACCACCGGAAACTGTTTACCTTGCTCATAATCGGCAGGTGTAATTACTAAAGCTTTTATTTTTTTATGCATGGCATCACTATAGGTTTCTACGGTATCAACCTTAGCCGCTCTGGCAAAGCTTACCGCAAACAGCAGGCATGCAATCAGGAATATATTTTTTTTCATTTTTTAGTTAACAGGTTTGAACGTAATAGCGCGCAAGTTAATGTGCTGCCAATTTTCGGCAACCGGGCTTATCGTGATGGTATTTACGCCGGCTTTGTCTATCCTGATCTGCCCTAAGTTATTGACCACATATTTCCCATCGTTACCGGTAACTTTTGCTGTAGCCTTAACACTTTGATTGCCAACTGAAATATTGATAGTGTTACCCTCGTTAACTGCAGCAATTGGCGCTTCTATAGCATACATACCTGGTTTGGTTATTTTAATTTGCCATGAAACGGTAGATTTAGGACTGGTCCAGTAACCCAAGTTAGTTGGCGTGTGCTCTGATTGTACGCCACCTTTTAAATCAGCATCTTCAGGATTCAAAACAAATGAGCCATCAGCATTAGCCGAAGGGATAATAGTCTCTACATCAGGTTTACCCTTAATTTGCAGCTTAATAACAGTCGCGTTCTCATCCAAAGCAGCTGGAGGAACTGTAATAGAAAGCCCATCGGCAGTCTTCTTGAATTTCAAAGCTGAACCATTAGCCAGTAATTTGGCTGATACCGCCTGATTTTTTATTCCCGGTACTAATAGTTGACCGTCAGTTGGCCAATTGAACACCTGCAGGTAAAGTATGGTATTGCCATTGGACATTTCTTTAGTAGTAACCCTACCCCAGCTCAATTTTTTAAATGGACTTGCAGTTGTACCATAAATAGCCTCGCCATTTACTTTTAGCCAGGCGCCCATATCCTTCAATCGCTCGACAATAGGTTCAGGAAACTCGCCGGTGGATTTAGGACCGACATTAAGCAGATAGTTGCCACCTTTTGAAGCAATATCCACCAGGTTACGGATCAGTGTTTTACTTGATTTCCAGCGATCGTCGTAAGTTTTAAATCCCCAGGTATCATTCATCGTCATACATGCCTCCCAGTATCTGCCGGGGATACCGGTTGCAGGTATATATTGCTCAGGCGTTTCCAGATCGCCTTGCACACCACCGCCCAGGCGGTTGTTCGTAATAATGTTGGGGTATTTATCCAGTAACGGCGTTATTTTGGCAGCACGTTCTTTGGTCATGTTAGTTGGCACGTCCCACCATAATTCGGCCACATCGCCATAGTTGGTCAGTATTTCTTTGATCTGCGGAATAGCTACTCTGTCCAGGTAATCATCAAAGCTGCCATCTTGCTTTTTATCCCAATGGCCACCTGCTGCGGCACCGCCCGGATTATTCCAGTCGTTAGCCTGCGAGTAGTAAAAGCCCAGCTTCATGCCATACTTGCGGCAGGCATCGGCCAGCATTTTGATCACATCCTTGCCGTATGGGGTTCGCTTAACGATGTTCCAGTTGCTGGCTTTCGAGTCGAACATGGCAAAACCATCATGGTGTTTGGTGGTAATAACAATATACTTAACACCGGCGGCCTTCGCGGTTTGCACCCATTTCTCAGGATCGTACTTCGTCGGATTAAAATCTTTGGCGTAAGCCTGATAAGTATCGACAGGGATTTTGGCATCATGCATGATCCACTCGCCCAAACCCGGAATTTTCTTGCCTTCATACACACCGGCAGGTACGCTGTACACCCCCCAATGAATAAACATCCCGAAACGAGCCTTGCTCCACCAGGCCATACGATTAGTTTCAATCACAGCATGTTTAGTTGAATTTTTCTTTGGTAGTGGTTTGCCCGGTCCGGCAACGGCATTAGCTAAACCTGTAGTTAGCATTAAAGCAGCGGCTAACAAGCCGCTGCCAAAAGCAGTATATTTTCGCATTATTGAATCAATTGGTTATTGGATATTTATTAAATTAAACTTTTGGAGTCCATCCCGGCTCATAAGTACGGCTCCATAATTTTTGAGCTTCCGGATCATTCAGGATATGCGCATTCTTCGGATCCAGATGCAGATCGCGGCCTACGCGCCATGAAATGTTTCCTAACTGCATAGCAACCACGCTCTTATAACCCAGCTCCACATCACAGCTTGGGCGTTTGTTATCGCGAACAGCTTGCAGGAAGTTAGCTACATGCAGGCTGTCCATACCCAAACTCGGGCTGGCAGTGTTACGGGCATCAATAGAAGCAGTTTCTGCCTGGCCTTGTTTCTTAACTTCTTTTATTAGTTTGCCACTAAGGTCATATACCTGATACTCTTCGCCATCGGTATTGATGCTGCCTTTGTCGCCGTAGAAAATAACACCACGCTCCTGGCCTTCAATCTTTTTACCATTCGAGCTGCGGTTCTCCCACATCAGCATCACACGACCCGGATATTCTATGGTTACGATCTGCGTATCCGGAGTTTGCCAATCGTCTTTATATTGGTACCTGCCTCCCATTGAGGACACGCGGGTCGGCAAATCAACACCCAGTCCCCAACGGGCCAGATCCACCTCATGCGTACCGTTATTTAATGCTTCGCCGGTGCCGTAAATCCAGCGCCAGTGCCAGTTATAGTGTATCAATCCGTCCTGATAAGCCTGGCGCGGAGCCGGGCCCTGCCACAACTCATAGTTAAGCCAGCTTGGTACTGCTGCAGGTTTCAGTGTCAATGGTTTGCGGTTATTAGTGTACCAGGTTTTAGCAAAACCTACGCGGCCAATAATGCCGTCATGCAACTCCTGCACGCACTGAATAGCCAACGGCGACGAGCGGCGCTGCGCACCCATTTGCACAATACGGTTATATTTGCGGGCCGCCTGTATAGCCAGCTCACCTTCGTGCGGGTTATGGCTCAGTGGCTTCTCTACGTAAACGTGTTTACCGGCCTGGCAGCCCATAATGGTTAGCGGCG
>DATCXS010000273.1:0-10240 GCA_036565645.1 Mucilaginibacter sp. | reverse complement strand
TGGCTTTCTTTCGACACTATAAGATACAAAAAAAGGAGTAGAAAACACTCGTCTTCTTCTCCTTTTTCCATTTGGACTTTTTCAGTGCCCTCTGTAAACACGAGGGCCTTTTTTTGTTTAACCGCCTCACTCCCCACCTTGTCATTCTGAGCTTAGCGAAGAATCTTATACGCCCTGCAATAACCGCCTATTTAATTAAGATTATTCGCTACGCTCAGAATGACAACTAATTTGATGGCCGGTATCAAAATATTAAAACTTTAAATTATTAGATATTTACCCAAACATTTCTATTTTTGTAGCAATAAAAAAAGATAAGTATTATGAACTCAATGCAAGAAGCAAATTCAGAACGTCATTACATATTATTAGTTATTGCTATAGTTATTGGTTTGGTAGGCGTTTATTTGCGCTTTGCCGATTTCAAACATGCTTCTATAGTAGCCAACATTATTATGGCCATTGGTGCAGGTGTTGCATTGAAAGCAATATTTAATATCGTCGACTAAAATTTATACGCAGTATATAAATAAAAAAGCGTCCAGCAGATTACCTGCCGGACGCTTTTTTATTTGAGTAGTTTTTTTATTCCTATTTCGGCCGATACTTCGATTCGTTCAATATCTGCTGTGCATCGTTATTTATCATCAGCTCGGGCAACGTAATTTCAGGATGCTTGTCCATATATTCTTTCACAATTTGCCAGCCTGTCCAAACTCCAAGCTTAGGTGCCGACTCGTTATGATCGCCTAATTGCGGCGTAAACGGAGCCTCGCCAATAAGGGTATTGGTTTTCTGGTCATCAGTTTCATACAGCAAGTTCTCTTCTAATAAGTAGGCCCAAATGGTCGATTTAAAGTCTGTACACCATTTTAATTGCTGCGAGGTGTAGCCAATCTTAATCGAATCGGGTACATCGGGTAATATCTGGTCCATAAAATAAAGTATCTTACCATTATACACCATTTTGGACAGTAATGTTTTATCATTATCACTTTCGGGGAACATATCTTCTTTAGCTATGCTCTCAATAACTTTTGGCGCAATGTATTCGGGCGCAAATCTTCTGGATACATAATGCGGAAAAGTCTCTATCAATGCCGGGTAAAACCTGGAGTTAGCGCCCAAAAACATATCCAGCCCAATACCCACATAACCGTCGCCCACAGCAGTTTGGGCCTTAAAGCCCGAAAAATAAGCATAAACTTTCGGCAGGTTTTTCTTGGGATAATAATATTTAATGCGCCTGAAGGCGTCAGTCAGCTCAGCTTCCTGTTTATTTAGGTTAGGATAAACCGAGTCGACATCATTTTTTACATCATGATATGCGCGGCCTGCAAAAACCGGGCGCAATACGCTAAAATATCCCGTATCGCGAATGCTGCCCGCCTCGAGGATGCGCTGGACATAATCGGCAAAAAACATCCCGTATTTCTTGATCAGGAACATGGCCTGGGGTTCCATAGGTTTTGTCCGCAGGCCGTCAAAATCATGATCAAAACGCTCAATCTTTACATTAACTGGTATATTGCTTACGTCAATTTTTTTGCTGCGTCCGCACGCTGTAAGCAGCAGGCCGGCAATAGCGATCAAATAAATTTGTTTGAACTTATAAAAGCTTGGCATCAATTTTATACTTTTCAACAAAATTAATCTATTATTTGTATTTAGATACAAACGCTACCTGTAATATCTTATGAAAATAGCATTAGCCCAGCTTAACTACCACGTTGGTAACTTTGAATCGAACACGGCCCATATCATCCGGCACATAAAAAAAGCAAAGGAAAACGGCGCCGACCTGGTTGTATTTGCCGAACTATGTATCTGCGGATACCCTCCACGAGATTTCCTGGAGTTTAGCGAATTTATTGAGCAATGCGAATCAGCTGCACAAAAAATTGCTGCCGGGTGTATTGATATTGCCTGTATTATCGGCCTGCCTATCCCCAATAACAAACCCGAGGGTAAGGACCTGAACAACTCTGCTTATTTTATTGAGAATGGCAAAGTAAAGGCCATAATAAACAAAGCCTTGCTGCCTAACTATGATATTTTTGACGAGTACCGTTACTTTGAACCGTCGACAGAATTTAACTGTATTGAATTTAAGGGCAAACGCATAGCGCTAACCATTTGCGAGGATTTATGGAACACCATAGAAAATCCACTATACGTTACCCGCCCAATGGATACGCTGATTAAGCAAAAGCCGGATGTGATGATCAATATTGCTGCCTCGCCATTTGCTTATAATCATGATGAGGAACGCATTGAAATTTTGAAAGATAATGCTGCACGCTATAACCTGCCGCTGTTTTATGTAAACCATGTAGGCGCACAAACCGAGTTAATATTTGACGGTGGGTCACTGGTATTTGATAAAACAGGCAAGCTGATTGATGAATTGCCTTATTTTGAGGAGTGTTTAACCTACTATACATTGGGCGATAATGGGGAGATTACTTTCGATCATCCATCTACACTTAAAACCGAACGCGATAGCGACATTGCCCAAATACATGATGCACTGGTTTTAGGCATCCGCGACTACTTCCATAAATCCGGCTTTAGTCGTGCGATACTGGGTTTGTCGGGTGGTATTGATTCCGCCGTGGTATGTGCATTGGCCGCCGAGGCATTGGGGCCAAAAAATGTAATGGCGGTACTGCTGCCTTCAAAGTATTCTACCGATCACTCCATCAAAGACGCTGCCGACCTGGTGGCTAATTTAGGCTGTATGAGCGAAACCATCGCCATAAAAAATATTACCGATCAGTTTGAAACAGCGCTGCATCCGCAATTTAAAGGTCTGCCGTTTAATATTGCCGAAGAGAACATCCAATCGCGCAGTCGCGCTGTTTTGCTGATGGCTATGTGTAATAAATTTGGATTTATCTTGCTCAACACCTCTAACAAAAGCGAGGCTGCCGTGGGCTACGGCACTTTATATGGCGATATGTGCGGCGGTATTTCTGTTATTGGCGATGTTTACAAAACACAGGTTTTTGAGCTGGCGCGATATATTAACCGCAAAGGCGAGGTCATCCCTCAAAATTCTATCATTAAACCACCGTCTGCCGAGTTAAGGCCGGATCAGAAAGACTCAGACTCATTACCCGAGTACGATATTTTAGACAAGATACTGGCACAGCACATAGAGCATCGCCGGTCGGCTAAAGAGATCATTCAGATGGGTTTTGAAGAGGCGACTGTTCATCGCGCCATAAAACTAACCAACCTGGCCGAACATAAACGCTACCAGACACCGCCTATCCTGCGCGTATCGCCAAAAGCCTTCGGCATGGGCCGCAGGATGCCTATTGTGGGCAAGTATTTGCAGTGAGCCCCTCCCCAACCCTCCCCGGTAGAGAGGGCTTAATAACGGTGCAATTCAAAAGTCTCCCCTACCGGGGGAAGACCCGATAGCTATCAGGTTAGAGGGGGTTGGTTAGGATCATATCTTCCCAAACAACTCTTCCAACTTATGTTCTAAATCAGCGCCGCGAAGGTCCTTCGCGATGATCTTACCGTTTGGATCAAGCAGAAAATTTGCGGGGATTGACCGTACCTTGTATAAGGTAGCAGCATCATTTTGCCAAAATTTAAGGTCTGATACCTGTGTCCATGCAAGTCCGTCATGCTTAATGGCTGCTTGCCAAGCATTTTTATCGCCCGGGCGGTCTAACGAAACACCCAGTATGGTAAAGTTCTTGGTTTTGTACTTGCTATAGGCTTTCACCACATTCGGGTTTTCAGCGCGGCAAGGGCCGCACCACGATGCCCAAAAATCAATCAGTACATATTTGCCTCTGAGGGATGACAGCTTAACCGGGGTGCCATTAACGTCGGGCTGGGTAAAATCCGGAGCCATAGCACCTACCGAGGTGATCTTGGCATCATCAATAACCCCTCTGATCATTTTGCCTACTTCGGTATCCTGGACAACTTTATCCAACTGATTAAATAGCTCATCAGTTTCTACCGCACTCGCTCCCTGACGGGTCATCAGGTTTAAAACCATCAAGCTTTCATAACTATGCAGATGCGTTGACACAAACTCTTTAAGCATAGCATGTTGTTTATCCTGTAAAACTTTAAACCTGGCTTGCATCTTCTCCTGGTAATCGGGTGACTTTTGGGTAGCTGCCGGGGTTGCCTTTATCTCGTCGTTCAGCTTTTTAGCTTCGTCGTTAAAATAATTGAGCTGCTGGGTCAGGTACTTGTCTTCATCGTTCAATTCAGAACCCGTAATGACGCCATATTTTACAGAATCTTTTTCGGTATTAACATTGGTTACGCCTTTGTCTAACATAAACTCCAGCCTATCCGGGTCAGACCCCAATTTAGCTGCGCCTACCCCTTTATGATCAAGCACGATCAATGAGTTTGACGGGCTGGGAATACTACCAGAAATGGTAAAGTTTCCGTTTACAATCGTCGTAGAATCCATTACCTTATTGGCGCCTGCCTGGTAAAGCAGGTACACCTGTGCCGGGGTAGTTATATTGCCAATCTTGCCTTTTACTGTAAAGGTGTTGCCGGCCGGGGCTTGTGCCAATGCCATGACAGGCAATAGCGCAAATATATTTGAAATCAATTTCTTCATTATCTTTTTAAATCTTCAGGACTAATAACGGATTATCTGCGTCGCAATTATATATTAAGTTAACTTTTGATACGTGCGCCACCACAAGTCGGGCATTTCGCCTGATACTGCCAGTTGGTAATCTTCATAACGGCAGGGCACCAGGTGGAAACGCTCATTCTTTGAGCCGCCGCTTGGGTAAGGCACCTGCATCCACCAGCGATCTGATTTTTTACTTTTTACAAATACCAGTTCGTGGTCGTCATGCACCAGGCTGGTTTTATAGATCAGGTATTGCGATTTAGGGCTTAGCGGAAAATCTTTCTTACGGTTATAAACACCATCCACAAAGTACCATATCATCTGTGCCAGCAACATGGCGGTTTGGCCGTTGTTGTCATAAGCCGGGTTAAACTCGTAAAACCCTATCGAGCTTAGTTTATCATTAAATCCCGCATAGCGGCAAATCTGGCAAGCTTCTTCACCATAAAAGCCGTTAGACGTGGCGTTGGCATTAGCACCTGCATCAGCCGATTTTATGGCGCTGATATCAAAACTAATCATATTGGCATTGCGGATAACCGGCTCGGCAACGCCAATATTGTTACTTAATATACCTAAGCGATGTACGTCAAAATATAGCTTATCCATTACCCGTAAACTATCCTGACTGGCAAAGAAAGTTTGATAACCCAGATTGCTATAGTTAAAAAGATAATTAGGCTCGTGCAGAAAGATCTTGCTCAGGTATGAGGTTGATGTGGTAGCAATGCTTTCGGTATTTTCATCTTCTTCCAAATCAAAATGCGAGTCGACAATTACCAGATCAACCTTTTGTTCAAGATCTTCATAGCCCAGATACTGCGCATAGGTTAGGTCCTGCCCCCCACCGATGATGAGCGGAATAATATCTTTTCTAACCAGCTCGGCCACAACTGTCTTTAATGCATAATAAGTATCGGTAATTGACTCGCCCTGGCGGATATTACCCAGATCGGCAATTTTTGTAGCGTAAGCGCCTTCGTGCAGTTGGTATAGCTTTTCGCGCACATAATCGGGCGCTAAAGCGCAGCCGGGGTTGTTAATAGCATTGCGGTCTTCCTGTACGCCGATGATGGCAATGTCAGTAGGCTGGTCAAGATCAGGGAACCTGTCAGTATAACAATTTATCTTACTACCCAAATGGCTGGTGTAATACCCATTTTTAGGGGCGATGGCATTTAAATCGACAGGCGTAAAAAAATCTGATAAGGACATATTATTAATGTGCAAATATGTGGATGTGCAAATATGCAGATAATATGCAGATGTGCAAATGTGTGGATGTGCAAATGTGCAGATGATTTTCCAGGCAAGTGTCGTACCAGCGGTTGTGCGACTACTTGTACAGTTACAATATATTTTAAATTAAATCAATCACATTCGCAAGTTCATCCATTATCTGCACATCCGCACATTTGCATATTTGCACATCCATATATTATCTGCACATTTGCACATCCGCATATCAAAGAAAATGGTACTCGTAACAGGCGCTACAGGTTTTTTAGGCTCAGAAGTAGCCAGGCAATTGATTAAAAAAGGCGAGACTGTGCGGTGTACCAGGCGGGCATCGTCAATTATACCGGCATTGCTTATATCCTATCCGCAGATAGAATGGATTGAGGCCGATATGCTGGATATCTTCGCTCTGGAAGATGCACTTGAAGGTGTCGGTCAAGTTTATCATTGCGCTGCCTGGGTGTCGTTAAAACAAAAAGACAAGGAGCCTATGATACGCACCAACGTCAAAGGCACAGCCAACCTGGTAAACCTTTGTCTGGGGCGTAATATTAAGTTGGTTCATGTAAGCTCTATAGCAGCTATCGGCCTGGCTAAACCCGGCGAGCTGACCACCGAAAACCATCACCTGGACGTTGCTACTGAAAATGACGGTTATGCAATATCAAAACTGGAGAGCGAGATGGAAGTTTGGCGCGGCATTGCCGAGGGGTTAGACGCCGTAATTGTAAATCCATCGCTCATCATCGGGGCAAATGCAGGCATATTGGGCAGCGGCCAGCTATTCGAGACCGTACGTAAAGGACTAAAATTTTATACCGAAGGCACCGCAGGGTT
The DNA here is from genome assembly GCA_036565645.1 of Mucilaginibacter sp. Classification (GTDB taxonomy): domain Bacteria; phylum Bacteroidota; class Bacteroidia; order Sphingobacteriales; family Sphingobacteriaceae; genus Mucilaginibacter. The sequence goes on along the minus strand of DATCXS010000273.1, from coordinate 3,534 downwards.
TGTTGATGTGGAGGATGTAGCCAAAAGTATGATAGCCCTCATGCAAAGCGATATTACAGAACAGCGCTACATTATCAGTGCCGAAAACCGTGACTATAAGCAACTCACTGCCGAGATAGCCCAGGGTTTCGGCATTAAGCCACCATACTTTTTAGCCAAACCCTGGATGATGGAAGTAGCCTGGCGCGCGGCCAGGTTAGGCTCATTCATCACCGGTAAAGCGCCCGCTATTGATAAAATTGCTGCGCAGTCTTCTACGCAAATCCGCAATTTTGATAACAGTAAGATCAAGGCTGCCATTGGCATTGAATTTAAACCAATCAGTAAATCGATACACGAAATTTGTGAGCGACTGGCAAACTAATCGTTTGTGCCAGGGCAATCGCCTTTAAAAAAAGCATAGGGCGGAGCGATTCCCCTCTTGAGAGGGGAATAGATTTTTAAAGCCAATTGCCCTGCCGTTTGTGTCAGCTATTGCATAAATCAATCCTAAAATATTATCTTGTGGTATGGAACAGTATGACCCACGCATAGACGAATACATCGGCAAAAAAGCTGCGTTTGCGCAACCGATACTTAGGCATATCCGCACACTGATGCACTCGGTTTCGCCACAGATCACCGAGACCATTAAGTGGGGACACCCATTTTTTGAGTATAAAGGCATATTGGCTAACATGGGCGGATTTAAAGAACATTGCGTATTCGGATTTTGGGGAAGCAGGGCGCTTAACGATCCGAACGGCGTTATGAAATTTGATGACGAAAAAGAAGCTGCGGGTAATTTCGGCCGTATAACCAAGCTGTCAGACCTGCCTGACGATGCGATTCTGAAAGATTTCATTTTACAGGCTATCGCCATAAAAGACGCTGGTCCCGGACAGAAAACACAGAAAAAGGCGACTGCTCCAAAAGTACCCAAGGCGCCTATCGACATGCCTGATTATTTTGCCGCTGCCCTGGAAACTAATACCCAGGCCTTAGCCACTTTCCAAAATTTTAGTCCGTCAAATAAACGCGAGTACCTGGAATGGATTGTCGAAGCCAAGACAGAAGCCACCCGCCAAAAGCGCATTGAAACTGCTTTAGAGTGGATGAGTGAAGGTAAGTCGAGGAATTGGAAGTATAAGTAATTTAATTTTTTGTCATCTTCCTTTTACTTCTTTTCTGTCATGCTGAGGAACGACCATCTGCCGAACGGCAATAACTATTTGTTAGCATCACTAACAGATTCTTCGCTATCGCTCAGAATGACAAAATGCGTTTTTTACACTTCCCCTTCCCGTTTCCTCAAAAACCACTCTAATCCCAGCAACGCAACAATCAGCCCGAAAATCCATTTCACATCTATCATGTCGCTATAGTGGCGGTCCTCATATACCAGCGTTTTTACGTTTTCGTTTTTGCGGATCAGATCGGCCAATTGATTGATCTGCGAAGGTTGTAACATTTTGCCCCCGCTTTGGGCTGCCATATTTCTAAGCAGCTGATGATTGGCCGCGCTTTGCCTGATCTCCAGGTTCAACGGTTTTACGGTTAACTGCCCGCCCGTATTAAACAAACGGCTGCCTAACCTGGTTGCTGCCGTGTATGTGTATTCGCCTACGGGCAAAATACCCGCATCCAATTGGTAGCTTTGGCCGGTGCGGGTAGCCAGGAAACTATAGCTTTTGCCTTCGGTATTTCTGAGTTCGATCTTTACATCGGGCGTGTTCACCAGTTCTAAAGCATCATTATACAATTCAGCATTAAAAAGTACATGCTCGCCTTCGTCAAATATATTTTTCGAGGGATAAGCTCTGAAACGCTGGCGGTTGGCATTGGCAGTAAGATACTGGACGCTCTGGCTAAACAGTTCTTCTAAAGCATGGTGATTACCATATTGCGCATATTCGGCCAGTTGCCAGCGCCATAGGCCCTCGCCCGTTAACACCCCGATACGGCGGCCGCCTTCGTCGCCAAATAACAATAGCGGATAAGTGGTTTCAACAGCACCTATTCTTTGCTTAAACAAAACCCCATTAGTAACCGGCGAGGTATAAGTGCCAAACGGAGCCAGCAAAGGCGGCATTTTAGCCAGCTTTTGCAGCGTCGAGTCGGACAAAACAAACGACGTAAATTCCGGGACAGGTTGCGCAAATACCTCCTGCATATCCGGCCGGGTAGTGCTGATGTTGGTTAGCTTTTGTGCGCGATTAAAGATTGACAGGTCAGCCTGATCGCCCAGCAAATACCACAACGGTGTTTTACCTTTTGTAATGATATCTTTTAGCGCAGCAAAACTACCCGCAGTAGGCTGATGCAGCATAATCAGGCTATAATCGCTCAATTTAAGCGACCCTGCATCCGAGACGAGGCTTGTCTTCAACTCATAGTTTTTATTAGCCTCAACAGCCTGTTTAATCGCGCTGATGTCCGGGTGAGCGGCATCATACACTAACAGTATCTTTTGTTTTGAATCCAGCACCTCGATATAAATGGTCTCGGTGTTGTTTTGTGTCGACAGCTCATTTTTAACCGGGGTAATGCTGATGTTAAATTTGTGGATGCCTTTTTTATCGGCATTCAATTTCAGTATCAGGTTCTTTTTAAAAGCATTGTTATTTACTGCGATGATCTGTGCGTTAACTTGCCGCCCGTCTTCAGTAACAGAAAGATGCATGGTCTCGCCTTTGCTTTGGTAAGCTTGCACAAGCACTTCTATCTCAAAATCGTTCCCTAAAAAAGCGGTTTTATTATAATTGACATTACCGATCAGCAGATCGCGTTTAGCAACTGTATCGCCTAAGGCTATGGTGTAAATGCTGGTTTTAAAGTCGCGGGCTTCATATTGGGGGTCGGCGCCTTGATTATAAGCGCCGTCTGTAGCCAGTATCAGCGCACCTATATTCTGATTTACAAAACGATCATTCAGTTGGCGCAATGCTGCCGCGATATTGGTTTGCCTGGCATTGAATGATCTTGACAAGCCATTATTCAAATCATGCCCAAAATTAAACTCCTGCACCTCGTAGCCATCGCCTAACTGCTTTTTCAGCTTACCCAGTTCGTCAACAAAAGCGCCAGCTGATTGGGCCGGAAATAGTTTTATAGACTGCGAATTATCCTGCGCTATTAAAATCAGGGGCTTTTGCGGCTGGTAATTGGTCGACTTAACCAAGGGCGATACCAGCAACAAAGCAATCAGGAATACCGCCAATGCCCTGAAAGCCGACAGCAGGTACCTGAATTTATCAGGCAGGTTTTGCGGCTGCCGGTACATAAGCCAGGCATACAGCAAACCCAGCAGCAGGCAGGGTATGGCCCACCACCCGGATACATTTCCCCATGTGACAGCAAAAAGCAGCATCTTTCCAGGTTAGACGTTATATGTTTTACGTTATACCCGCAAAATGCAAAATTATTGTGAATGTTGGGTGTAATAATGTTGGTAGGTTTTAAACGGAAACGGCACATCTTAAACAGATATGCCGTTTTAAATATTGTATATCCATTGCACCGAGCTATCTATGACATATTAACCCGTGTCATTCC
>DATCXS010000284.1:0-7212 GCA_036565645.1 Mucilaginibacter sp. | reverse complement strand
CGGCTTTCTTTTTTTATATAATAGGGTTTCAAATCTAATAGCTAAGTTATTTCGCTACTTAGAAGCCTAAGCTTTCGCAGTTTTAACTTTATAAAATTTAAAGCCGAATAAAAAGATCACTACGTAGCAAATAATTGGCAGATAGTAAGCAGCAGCTACATCATGGTTGGCAATCTGACCCATAATATAGGGGAAGAATGCACCACCCACAACACCCATAGCTATGAATGATGACGCTTGTTGGGTGTGTTTTCCCAGATTTTTCAATCCCAGGCTGAAAATGGTTGGGAACATGATACTGAAGAAAAAATTGATCATCAGTAAAGCAATATACGACGGCCAACCTAGGTGCTGTGCTACAATGAGACACATCAATATGTTACCCGCAGCAAACGTTGCCAGTAGTTTATTAGGTGCTATAACAGTCATTAATGAGGTGCCTACAATGCGGCCCGCCAGCATCATCCCCATAAATAAACTCATAAAGTAAGCCGCTTTGGTGTCGCTAAAGTGCATAATGTTAGTACCGTAGTTAATAAAGAATGCCCAGGTACCGCCTTGTGCAGCTACGTTAAAGAATTGCGCTACGCAAGCCCAAACAAAGTGACGGTGCTGGCTTAATTTTTTCTGCGGAGCCAGATCGATGTTTAATGCATCAGGATCGTCAGAATGAGTAGCTGCATGAGGATCTGTTAAGGCCGGAATTTTCAGGAATACGAAAGCCAGGGCAATTAATAATACTACTACACCTATGCATACATAAAGTGTTTTAACCGAGGTTAAGTCGGTATTTTTTATGGTGTCGCCACTTAATAAGAAGAACCCGCCAATAAGTGGCCCGATAATGGTACCTACTGCATTAAAGGTTTGAGCAAAGTTTACCCGCAGATCGCTTGAGCGCTGGTCGCCAAGTGATGCGGCGAAAGGGTGCGCAACGGTTTCAAGCGTTGCCATACCGCACCCCACTATGAATAAGGCTATCCTGAAAAAGGTAAATGAAGCCGCGTTGGCCGCCGGTACAAACAAAAACAAACCGCCTGCAAATAGTAATAACCCTAAAATCACACCGGGTTTGTAGCCATACTTTTTCATGAACAAACCGGCAGGGATACTCATGACGAAATAAGCACCAAATACAGAGAATTGGATCAATCCTGAATCGGCTATTGAAATGTTTAATACAGTTTGGAAGTGTTTGTTCAATACGTCGCTCATGGCATGTAATACGCCCCACATCAGGAACAATGACGTGACGAAAATCAGTGTAATAATGAATTTCTTTTCGGTAAATGCTGCTTTTTGGCTCATTGGTTTAATTGGTTAATGTTGGATTTTGCTGTAAGACGTCACAGCTTGATGCATCAATAAGATACTATGGATAAATTGTTTAATAGTTAATTGGTTATATAATCGTTGGGTTAGGCGATTGTTTATCTTATAGCCAAAAAAACAAATTTTATTAATCAATTCATAATAAATGCCATATTAAATATTTGGTTGCAAACGCTACATTTGCCAGTACCAATTATATCGTTTACCCATGAAGAAGAATGTATTTGCGTTGTCGCTGATAGTTATCAGCTTTAATGCTGTTTTTGCTCAGTCGAAAAAGTTGCCACCTGTCGGGATGATCGATCTGGGGTTTACCCTGCAATTTGAGCGCGGCGATCAACGTGCCATCCATAATGCCTGGGATTATGTGCATACCGTGGCTTCCTTACAAGGCATTGTTAACCGAGCCACGCCACAGCTTTATATGTTCCTGATTAAAAATGGCAGCGCCGATATTGACCGCTATTGGTGGAACAAGTACCGCGCACCGGGCAAATGGCTAAGCAAGCGCGATACTATAATGTATAAAAATGTGGTGGATGTTATCTCCGCCTATAAAAATAAAATCAGGGGAGCCGTGGTTTATGATCCTAACGTGGCGGCTACCAGCAATGTGGCCTCGTCAATTGCCGGTGTTGACGATCTGATCGCGGTACGATATGATACTGATCCGCAAAGTTTGTATTCGCAGATCATTACCGGCGGGCCGAAGATCCCAGTGCGCATCAGGCTGATTAATAAAGACGGCTCGTCAATATTTACCGGTAAGGGTACTATCCCCGGTACAACACGGGCATCAAGCGGCTCTGCTAAAGACGATGCCTATCTGTGGTTCCTGGAAAAATATATGAAAACAGGTAAGGTCAACACCAAATACGGCGCTTATTACATCGACCAGCAATGGTTAAAGAACCCGTTCCTGGTTAATCATAATCATCATACCTTATCAAATCATGATTTCTTTATCAGTCGCCGTGGTTTCTTTTTCGACTTAAGCCCCTGGGCCGATGAACCCGCTACTGATGATCCCGGCCAGAAAGCAGGCACCGATGTAAATACTTTGAAGGAGATCCTGCTCACTGCTTACAAGCAGAATAAAGGAAAGGACTATGCTTACCTGGGTGGTTTCCCCCCGTGGGCATTTAAATATACCAAACATGCCAAGGGCAAGCATGAGGATGTAGCTACCGAGTGGGAATACTCGCGTATCATCAGCGCGTATAATGCTTTTAAAGATGCCGATGCTATTGGTTACGGTGCGTTGGCTAATGCCTCGTTCTGGCAGCATTTCCCGCTAAAAAAGGAATACAAGCAAAACTGGACTACTCCTGCCGAATTACAGCAAAAAGGCTACTTAACTGCTGATGGCAAGATTGATTACAAGGGCCGCAACTTCGTGGTATTTTATGTGGGCGATTATGATGCTTCTTCATGGGTTTCGCAAACTACACCTACCTTGTGGGATGACCCGAATCGCGGCAAGGTGCCTATGATGTGGTGTATTAGCCCCGTACTGGCCGAACGTGTGCCGATGGCTTTAGACTATCGTCGTGAAACCGCCAGCGCCAATGATTATTTCGCTGCCGCGGATAATGGGGCGGGTTATTTAATGCCGGGAATGCTACAGGCGCCGCGGTCAATATCAGGCTTGCCTGACGGATTGGATGCCTGGGTGGCTCACAATAAACCTTACTACAAGCAATGGGGATTAACCATAACCGGCTTTATTATTGACGGGCAGGCGCCGGGGTTGAATCAAAAAGGTTTGGACGCTTATGCGGCTTTTAGTCCGAATGGTATTGTGCCGCAAAAAGTGCCGCTTACTTTGCTGCATGGCAATATGCCGGTGTTAAGGGCCGATGCTGATGTAAACCAGGACCCAAAAGAGGCAGCCAAAATAATTTACGATAGGGTACATGCGCGCCATATACCTTTCCATTGGTTCAGGAACATTTTAAAAAGCCCGTCGTGGTATGTGCAGGTAGTGGCCGAGCTGAAAAAGCTGGACCCCAATATCGAATTGCTTACGGCGCCCGATTTCTTTGAACTGTATCGCATCTACCTGAAACAAAACCCGGACGCGGCCCAGGGTAAAATCAAGTAATGAAATGAATAAAATGCTTAATAATTCAACATCATATTCGGTTAGTTTTGGCCTATAGCCATTTATAAATAGCAGATATGAAGCTGATGAGCCAAAAATTACTTACTGCCGGTATTGCATTATTATTGATTATTGGCAATGTGCAGGCACAAAAAATGTGGGACAACAGCCCCGCCAAAGCCTGGATGACGGATGCTTACCCCATTGGTAACGGCCGCATTGGCGGGATGATATTTAGCGGTGTTAACCAGGAGCACATACAGTTTAATGATAATACCCTTTGGACAGGTAACGAGCAAGACCGCGGGGCCTACCAGGCTTTAGGTAATTTGTTTATTGATTTTGATAATACGCCGGATACAGATATTCCTGCCGATTACCGCCGCGAGCTGGACATGAGCCGCTCGGTACATACCACTACTTTCACCAAAGACGACGTTAAATACAAACGTGAATATTTTTGCAGTTTCCCCGATAAAGTGATGGTGCTGCGTTATACCGCCAGTAAGAAAGGAGCGCTGTCAGGTGTGTTACGATTGATAGATACGCGCACTAATACAGCTACCGCCAATGGCAATCGTTTAACTTTTAGCGGCAAGCTATCTAACGGTATGCAATATCAGGCTACGGCTTTAGTTAAACCGGAAGGCGGCACCCTGAGCAAACAAACCGGCGAAAAGGATGGCGATCAGTTAAAGATCAATAATGCCGATGCGATAACCATACTACTTACCGCTGCTACCGATTTCAATAACAGCCGGGCAACCCACTGGCGCGGCGAGGCGCCGTCTATCAAGATTGATAGCATTTTAAAAGCGGCTGGTACCAAATCTTACGCTATCCTGCAGCAAAGACACGTTGCCGATTACCGGCATCTGTTTGGCCGTGTACATCTGAACCTGGGTGTAACGCCGGCTGCAACTTTGGCGCTACCAACCGTCCAGCGGCTGATCAATTATAAAAAGACTTTTGACCCCGATCTGGAAGCTACTATATTTCAGTATGGCCGGTATTTACTTATCAGTTCATCTCGCAAAGGCGGATTGCCTGCTAATCTGCAAGGACTTTGGAATGAAAGTAATAACCCACCCTGGGGCGGCGATTATCATACCAATATCAACATCGAAATGAACTACTGGCCGGCCGAGCCGACCAATTTATCAGAATGCGCTTACCCGTACCTGGATCATATCAATGCTATCCGCGAGATCAGGAAGATCAATACGCAAAAAGAGTATCCGGGTGTCCGCGGCTGGACCCTGCGCACCGAGAGTAACCCTATGGGCGGTGAAAGTTATTTATGGAACCCTCCTGCCAGCGCCTGGTATGCGCAGGCCCTTTGGGAGCATTATGCATTTACTAAGGATAAAGCTTATCTGAAAAGCTTTGCTTATCCAATTATTAAAGAGATATCCGAGTTTTGGGACGATCATTTAAAACATCGCCCGGATGGTACGCTGGTGTCGCCTATGGGCTGGTCGCCGGAGCATGGACCGACCGAGGATGGCGTGACGTATGACCAAATGATCGTATATGACCTGTTTACCAATTATATCGAGTCGGCAGATATTTTGGGTATTGATAAAGCTTACAGAAACCATATTGCCGATTTGAAAGATCATCTGCTAAAACCAAAGATCGGCAAGTGGGGCCAGCTGCAGGAGTGGGAGACAGACCGCGACGATCCGAAGGATAATCACCGTCATGTATCGCACCTGTTTGGCTTGCATCCCGGCAGGCAGATCAGCACCATCAAAACACCCGAACTGGCAAAAGCTGCAAAGGTGAGTTTGCTGGCGCGTGGTGATGTTTCAACCGGTTGGTCGATGGCGTGGAAGATCAATTTTTGGGCGAGATTGCAGGATGGCGACCATGCGCATACCATCATTGCTAACTTTATAACACCTGTTGGCGGTAATGGTATTGACTATAACAATGGCGGCGGCATTTATGCCAACCTGCTGTGCGCACATCCACCATTCCAGATTGACGGCAACTTTGGCTATACTGCCGGTGTAGCCGAAATGCTGCTGCAAAGCCAGACCGGCGAGATCCAGATACTGCCTGCATTGCCCAAAGCATGGAGCACCGGCAGTGTGCAGGGCCTGATGGCCCGCGGCGATTTCGAGATTGCCGACATGGAATGGAAAGATGGCAGATTGAGCAAACTGGTAGTTAAATCGCTGGCCGGTGGCGAGTGCAGGCTGCGCACAGACAACGCACTAAAAACTACAGTGCCGGGCGTGAAAAGATCAACTGCAGGCAGCGATTATCAATATAGATTTAACACTCAAGTCGGCAAGACCTATACTTTTGCTAATTAAACTTGAAATCCATAGGTCAAGAGAGGCTGAAGTGATCCGCGTGCGGATGTGTATCACTTTGGATCAGTTTTAAATATAAATTGCTCGTTATCAATAAATTATAAAAACAAGCGGATCACTTTGGATCACTTTTTCTGACTTATAAGTCTTTTCTTTGGATCATCAAATTTAACTTCGTCCTTGCGATGTATTAAGTTTTCAGCTTAACCGGCAAGCAGAATGCTTGCTGCATTTTGGGACGAAGTTGAAAACTTCGACCAGTGGGGTGTCATTTCTGACCCGTTAAAATACGTCATTTCTCCTTCAGGGGCCGTGGTTTGTTACCCGGAATGACCAAGCATAATTCTTATCATCTAAAGAAATTAAAATAAAATTTGCGTAACCGAATGGTTACTTATATATTTGTAACCGTTCGGTTACTTATTACTACCGATTTATTTATGAGAAGAGACGTTTTCCAAGCTATTGCAGACCCTACCCGCAGGGAGATTATCGGTATGCTGGCACAGCAATCATTGAATTTGAATAACGTGGCCGATCAGTTTTCGATCAGCCGGCCGGCTATATCCAGGCATATCAAAATATTAACCGAATGCGGCCTGGTTACGATTACCCAACAGGGCCGCGAGCGCTTTTGTCATGCAGATTTCGGCAAACTAAAACAGGTAGCCGACTGGACGGCACGCTATCAAAAGTTTTGGACAGAAAAGCTGGATGCTTTAGGTGCATTCCTTGAGCAGGAGAAACTACAAGCAAACGATAATCAATAAACAATCACCTTAATATATTAATCATGAACAAAGAACCTTTTGTAATTGAACAAACCTATAATTCGCCCGTAAGTAAGGTTTGGGAGGCATTGACCGACAACGAAAAACTAAAGCAATGGTATTTTCAGTTAGAGGATTTTAAGCCTGAAGTTGGTTTTACCTTCCGTTTTAGCGGCAGTGATAAGGGTGTAACCTTTTGGCACAAATGTGTGATACAGGAAGTTGTTCCATTTAAAAAACTGTCATATACCTGGCGTTATGAAGAGTATCCGGGAGACTCGCTGGTGGCTATCGAGCTTTTTGATGAAGGGGATGGCAAAACCCGCCTGCGCCTTACTCACAGCGGATTAGAAACCTTCCCTCAAAACAATCCGTCTTTTGCCAAAGAAAGTTTTGCCAAAGGCTGGACCCATATTACAGGCACAAGCTTGAAGGGCTTTTTGGAGAAGTAAGCTGGAAATAAAGTGACTTGAACAAAATTGTCATCTTGAACGTAGTGGAGATCTTATACGTGCGACCATTGAAAGGCGTATAAGATTTTTCGCTGTTGCTCAAAATGAGAGGTTACTTTTAAAAAGGCTGGTACTAATTATACAAAATTGTCATCTTGAACGTAGTGAAAGATCTTATACGTGCGACCATTGAAAGGCGTATAAGATTTTTCGCTGTTGCTCAAAATGAG
>DATCXS010000150.1:0-2359 GCA_036565645.1 Mucilaginibacter sp. | reverse complement strand
ATCTTGCGGGCACGCTCATTATCGGGGTCAAGCCACACGCCGGTGTAGCCCGGATAACGCGAGGCCTGAATACCAAAGTCTGCCAGGGTAAGTATTACTGCTTCCTCAAGTGTGCGCAGGTATAAATGGATGTCGGTAAAGAAATTATCCAGATCCAGAATAGGGTAGGCCACAATCTGACCAGGCCCGTGGTACGTAATATCGCCACCACGATTAATATGGTAATAGGTAGCGTGATTTTCTTCCAGGCCGTTTTCGTCAAGCAGCAAGTGTTCGGGCTTGCCGCTGTTGCCCAAGGTATAAACATGCGGATGTTCGCAAAAAACAATATAGTTTGGCGTAATGATTTCTTCGGGATGACTATCGCCGGTTACCTGCAGCTGGCGGTTGCGGATCTCCATTTTTAGCGCAATAGTTGCATTAAACAGCTCCTCCTGTTTTGCCCAGGCTTCTTTGTAGTCTATCAATCCCCAATCCTGTACCGTAACTTTTTTGTTTTTCATCTTACCCCTTTACGTAGCCAACCATGTAGTCCTCGTATTTCAAATATCCAACGGCATAGTCAATTTTGATATCGCCTTTGGTTAAAATGGCATTAGCCTGACCCTCTTTGGTAAATTCAAAAGGCATAAGCGCTATATCATCCATAAATGAAACTTCCTTTTGCCCATAGCATTTATAAACGGCCTCTTTAGCACACCAGCAGGCATACAGATGATCTATCCTTTGCAACGGATCAATAAACATCAGTTCATCGGGCGATAAAAATCGCGCAGCAATACGCTCTACTTTTTCTTTAACCTGTTCAATATCAATACCAACTGGGTTTTTACGGCTAATCATTACCGCAGCATAATCAAAAGAATGGCTTAGAGAGATGTGGTAGGGCAGCGATACCAGGTAAGGTTTGCCATGTTCATCTACCTGGCAATCTATGTATTCGTGCGTATTCAGCATGGTCCGTAACAACACGCGGGTGCCTAACCAATGCAAGTGACGCTTACCGTTACTGATGTTCTGGACAAACTTTTTTTCCTCATCATTTAGCTGTAGCTGGCTGTATAGGTCTTCGGCCTGTTCTTCAATTTTCCAAAGTGCAAATTCTGTATTATCATCAACCCGTTGTCGGTAAGCTATAGCCATGAGGTAAAATTGCAAAAAGCATGACAAACATAGAGCAAATAATTCTAATTTTACCCAAAATACCTTCCTTTTATGATACTGTCTGATAAGCGCATCCTTGAAGAAATTGAAAAGGGCAACATTATTATTGAACCCTTTAAACGGGAATGCCTGGGAACAAATTCATACGACGTGCATTTGGGTAAATACCTGGCTACGTACAAAAGCCGCGTGCTGGATGCCAAAGTGCATAACGAGATTGACAGCTTTGAGATCCCTAAAGATGGCTACGTACTACAGCCCAATACATTATACCTGGGCGTAACTGTTGAGTATACTGAAACCCACCAACATGTACCTTTTCTGGAAGGTAAATCAAGTACCGGCCGTTTGGGTATCGACATACATGCCACCGCAGGCAAAGGCGATGTAGGCTTTTGCAACACCTGGACGCTGGAAATATCATGTGCGCAACCCGTAAAAATTTATCCCGGCATGCCTATCGGTCAGCTAATATATTTTGTGGTTGAGGGTGATATCGAGACGCTGTATAATACTAAGAATAACGCCAAATACAATAACAAAACAACCCGCCCGGTTGAGAGCATGATGTGGAAGAATAAGTTTTAAGCTTTAGCCACACCTAATCCGATAGCTATTGGGTTAGCGGGGGGCTTGTTTCCGAATTTTAGCTCCTGCCCTTTGTATATAACCACTACGCCGCCCATGATGAAAGGAACTGAGCAACCATCAATTGCAATAAAGGCCGGGCAGACATTTTCATGGCGTGATGTTATAAAACAAAACATAAACAACATTTTAACGTATTTATTGGGGTTTTTGGTTAATTTTGTACTTACATCATGTCGACTACGGAAACAGAAGAACAGACCTTTACGCTCGAGGAGTTATTGGTGGGGTTTAAAGAAATGCATCGCCTTATTTTATGGAATGATGACTTCAATACCTTTGATCATGTGATCCACTGTATGATGAAATATCTTGACTACACCGATAGCCAGGCCGAGCGCATAGCCTGGAAAGTACACAACGAAGGCAAATGCGCTATCCTGGAAGGCTCGTTTACCGAAGTTGAGGTTTACCGCAAAATTTTACAGCAAGAAGGATTGACGGTGAGTGTGGAATGAGAAGATTGGTTATTGAAGATTGAAGATTGGTTATTGGTTGTTGAAGATTAGTTACAAAAAATTGATTTAATCTAAAATAGAAAAAGCCT
>DATCXS010000219.1:0-2459 GCA_036565645.1 Mucilaginibacter sp. | reverse complement strand
CTCCGGCATTTCATTTTCTTTGCGGATGATGGCCATTACCTCCGGCTGATAAGTATTCAAGGCGGTTAAACCGCTTTCGGGCACACAGGTGGTGGTTAAACCTGCGCCTGCATAGGCACATCCTGCCGAGCTGATCAGGGCGGCCCCCATAGTCTTAGCTTGTCCGGCTATGATTAAGGCATGTCCATAGGTGCCTTTGTTGCTAAAGCGATGTCGCGGTTTTAATATTCTGCGGATGTCCTTTTCTTCCAGAAACCGGTAAGGCGATTGCAGCGATCGGATAAAACCTTCATCCAGGCCAATATTGACCGCTTCCCAGCATTTAATATGCGGGGCCGACTCAGGTAATAGGAAATTGATCTTCGGTTGCTGAAAAGCGATCACCAGGTCGGCATGAATAACGGTAGCGTTTTTGTCCATTTCTCCATCGGCATAAAAACCGGTGGGCACATCTACTGCTACCACGGTTTTGTGCAGGCGGTTAATAAAATCGGCCAGGCGTTGATAATCGCCATATAAAGGTTTGTTAAGGCCGCTGCCCAGTAAGGCATCTATGATGATTTCTGCATCTTCCGCCGCGAACGACGCATCGGGTTCCAGCTCGTACAGCCCCAATCCCATTTGCTTAATTCGGCCCAGATTGGTATTAAAATCAGCAGTTGATTTTTCAGAAAATCGTGCCACTTTAATGTCGATGTTGGGATACTTATGGTCATATAACAGGCGCGCAATAGCCAGGCCATCGCCGCCATTATTACCAGTACCGCAATAAACAGCAATCTTTAATTTTCTGTCCGGAAAATGGTTCACAAACCAGCCCACAAAAGCTTTTGATGCACGCTCCATCAAATTGACTGAACTTATAGGTTCGTTAGCAATGGTATAAGCATCCGCTTCGCGGATCTGTGTGGCGGTTAGTAGTGGCAGCATACGGTATAAATTTAATGTTTCCAGGTTTTGTTTTATAATTGTTTTTTAGACGAACAGGATAAGGGATTGTGTTATAATGATTATTACTTACAAACTGTTAAATTGCGTTTAACAATTCAGCTAAAATGAAACGCCTTTTTACCGTTCTCCTTATCCCGATTTGTACGGCGGCATACGCCCAAAAATTGGAAACTCTGACCATCGAAAAAATAATGCGCGACCCCAGGTGGATAGGCGTAGCGCCCTCCAACATCCGCTGGAGCGACGACAGTAAGAAGCTGTACTTCAACTGGAATCCCAGCAATACAGACCGCGATGAACTATTTGCCATCACCCCGGCTAATACCAGGCCCGCAAAGATTGATATCAGCGAGCAACACACTTTCACTACCGGCAACGGTGAGTGGAACAGAAGCCATACCCAAAAACTTTATGAAAGAAATGGCGATTTGTTTTTATTAGATATTAAATCCGGCAAGACACGCCAACTAACCAATACCACCGAACGCGAAAGTAATCCAACCTTTAACGGCGATCAAAGCAAGGTGATCTTTACCCGTTCAGAAAACCTGTATTCGCTTAATTTGAATGGCGGCGAGCTAGCGCAGCTAACTAACTTTGTGCATTCGGCAGCCCTGGTTGCACCTGCTGTACCGGCTGGCGGTCGCCAGGGCGGGCGTGGGCGTGGTCCTCAAAAGCAAGCCTCCGGGAATGAACAGGAGCGCTGGTTAAAGGCCGAGCAACTGGAGTTATTTGACATCATCAAAGTGAGAGACAAAGACCGTAAGCTCGACTCGATAGAAGCCAAACGATTTGCGCAGAAAAGGTTAAAGGAAATAAGCGTTGGCGACCAATCCATAAACAATGTCAACGTAAATCCGGACGGACGCTTTGTGACCTATAACCTGGTAAAAATAGCCACCGATGCCAAACGGGTTAACGTGCCCAATTATGTGACTGCCTCAGGCTTTACAGAGGATATTCCGAACCGAACAAAGGTTGGTGCACCCGAAAATAGTTATGAGTCATATGTTTTTGATACCCGCCGCGATACGGTTTATCATATATCTGTAGCGGATATTCCCGGTATAAAAGACACCCCGGCTTATTTTAAAGATTATCCCAAAGAATTAGAACAACGCACCAAACGCAATGAAGACCGCAAGGTTATCATCCGTGGTGTACAGTGGAGCGAAGACGGTAAATATGCCGTAGTCATGATAAACGCCCAGGATAACAAAGACCGCTGGATCATGAAACTTGACGCCGCCACCGGCAAGCTTTCGCTGCTTGACCGTGAGCATAATGACGCATGGGTGGGCGGCCCGGGAGCTTATGAATTAGGCTGGCTGGACAATACCCATATCTATTTTGAAAGCGAAGATTCAGGCTATGCACATATTTATGTGGTCGATGTAACCAACGGCAGCAAGAAGCAAATTACCCGTGGTAAGTGGGAGGTGCAAACCTTGCAACTGTCTAACGACAAAAAAACATTCTATTTTACTGCCAACATAGAGCATCCCGGC
>DATCXS010000288.1:0-4157 GCA_036565645.1 Mucilaginibacter sp. | reverse complement strand
GATATACTTGTATAAAAACCAAGCAAAAACTGTAGAATTGTCCGGCAATTAACGGCTTTACTTCGCCAAAGCTTAAGCAAGAATACAAAAAAGCCCCTTAGCACTTTACAAAAGCGGGCGCTGATTATTGGTTTTAACGATTATATCGACCTGTTTGCGGCTGGCGACATATAACGTCCTCTTCTTCCCCTTGGCCCGCGGTTATCATCATGACTGCCTGCAGGCCGGGCCGACGACGGGGCCAGGCTCAATTGATCTATTATGCCGTTAACCACTTCGGGTAAGGCATCGATATCTTTCTGCGGATTATGGTGTACTTCGCCTACCCCAAACCCTCTCCATACTATTTGACGGCTGCGGCGATCTATCAGATCTATAATCAAAGTACCTTCTTTATATTGCTCTTGGTTGACACCTATGCCGCCGTACGCAAATGGTGCGTTGTAGTAATAGTAAGGGCGATTCCAGCCCCAGCCAAGGCCAAAGCCCGGATAAAAACCGCCATAGCCATAATATTCTGGGTAATAATAGGTGCGGGTGCCTTTACCCACCGCAGTTGAGTAACTCACAATAAGATCCGGATTGCGCTGATTTAGCTTTAAACCTTTGTTTTGTAATGCAGCCGTAGCTGCATCTTTAATTTTTGCGTCGGCAGCCATATTGCCGTTTGCAGAGGCGTTGCGGTGGCGCGCAGGCGGCATCCATGCAAATGTCCGATACTCGCTTAAGTTAGTGCGGTTTAACCCCGCAGTGTAATAGTTATAACTTGTACAAGCTGATAAGCCCGACAACATTGCGATAGTCAGCAATGCAAAAATTGATCTTTTCATGGCGATATATCCTTAATTGATATTCTGTTAGACTTACGGCAGTTAAAAGGTTTAATACCAAATTAAGTTTTTTGATTTGATATTTTTTAATAATTCTTACCATAAAATAACAGAAAAAACAATCAAAAATTGCACTTTTGTCGTCCCAGAGTTCCCTAAGTTGTTAGGAGCATTTGTTATTAAAAACATGAGCCAATATTATATTATAGATTTCGACAGCACATTTACACAAGTTGAGGCATTAGACGAATTAGCCCGTATATCTCTAAAAAACCATCCCGACAGGGAAAAAATATACCAGCAGATAGAAGACCTGACCAACGCATCGATGGAAGGCAGACTATCTTTTAGCCAAAGCCTTGAAAACCGTGTTAAGTTATTGCAAGCTAATCGCGAACACTTAAAGCAATTAATATCACAATTAAAGAAAAAAGTATCCACCTCGTTTTCGCGCAATACCATTTTCTTTAAAAATCACCAGGATAAGGTATTGATCGTGTCTGGTGGGTTTAAGGAGTTTATTACGCCGGTGGTAACCGAGTATCATATCAAAAAAGAGAATATTTACGCTAACACCTTTGTGTTTGACGAGGCGGGGAATATCATTGGTTATGACCGGTCAAATCCGTTGTCGCAGGAGGGCGGCAAGGTGAAGCTATTAAAAGAACTGAAATTAGAAGGCGATATTTATGGCATTGGCGATGGTTATTCTGACTTCCAGCTAAAGGAATCAGGGATCATCAAAAAGTTTTTTGCCTTTACGGAGAACATCGAACGTAAATCAGTAGCCGAGAAAGCCGACCACATAACGCCAAGCTTTGACGAGTTTTTATATATAAACAAACTACCCCGGGCCATATCTTATCCTAAAAACCGTATTAAATGTTTGGTGATAGGCAATGTTGAGGACGATGCATTGGCACAGATGCGCAAAGAGGGTTATAACATCCGCCAGCGCGAAGACATCGAAGAAAAATATTTAGAAGAGGCAGGTGTATTGTTGTGTAATGAAGAAAATCAGCCAACTCCTGAACAAATTCAAAATGCAGGACGCCTTAAGGTAATTGGCTGCTTTGGCAAGGTAAACCGTAAACTGGCCGAAGCTGCGTGCGCAAATGGCATTATTATTTTTGATGATCCGAAACATAATCCGCGCAGCGACGACTTTTTACCAAAGCGCGTTATTTCATTTATGAACGAGGGTAAAACGCACACCAGTTGTAATTTCCCCGACCTGCAACCGCCACGCATTAATAATGCACACCGGCTGATACACATCCACAAAAACGTACCCGGTATACTGGCCCAGATCAATGACGTATTTGCCCGCCACAATATTAACATCGTTGCGGAATTTTTGGTTACTAACGAGCAAATTGGCTATGTAATAACCGATGTAAATAAGGGTTACGATACCGATGTGCTCGACCAGCTAAAGGCTATTGAGCATACCATAAAATTCAGATTATTGTACTAATTGTGAGGTTAATGGCGTAGCCATTAACCTTCATTTTTTTCTTCTTCATTTAACGGAACAACCAATACAGGCACCGTAGCATGACGGACAACATGCTCTGCCACGCTGCCCATTAACAAACGGTCAAGCCCGGTGCGGCTGTGCGTGCCTACTACAATCATATCGGCACCAAAGTCCTGGCTGCATTGTACAATACCCTCGGCAGTATCGCCAAACTCGCTGAAGTGCGTTACTTCCAGGTCGCCGCCATATTTTTTAATAAAGCTGTCGACAATAGCTTTTGAGGCGTTGTTTTGAATATTGACAAGCTCTACATCGACCACGCCTAAATCTGCAGTGCCCATCAGCGGGTCGGTGGTGTTATTGTAAGGCACCATAGGCGGCCCCACAATATGAACCAGTCCTACTTTGGCTTTAAATTTATGGGCGATATCAAAACCGTATTGAGCGGCGTTATCGGCAAACTTACTGTTGTCTACCCCGATGAGTATTTTCCTGATCAGCATGATGATGACGGTTGGTTGTTGATATAACCTGTTTACCGCTGATATGTTTTAGAAACCGTTGGCTTTCATCCAACTGGCGCACCAGTTAAACCACTCCTCTTTACTGCGCGAATTATGGATACCGAAACCGTGACCGCCCGACTGATAAATATGCATCTCGCCTTTTACTTTATTTTGGATCATGGCGCTATAAAACATCAGCGCATTTTCGACCGGTACAGTACCGTCATCCTGGGCCATTACAATAAAAGTTGGAGGTGTGTCAGGAGTTACCTGCTTCTCGTTGCTATATAGGTCGACCAATGCTTGCGATGGATTTTTACCGATCAGATTTTCTTTTGATCCCCGGTGGGTTTTCTCTCCGAAAGTGATAACCGGATACATCAGGATAGCAAAGTCAGGACGTACACTGATCGATTTATTTTCGACCTCTACCTGTTTGAAATGAGTTTCGACGGTAGACGCCAGGTGACCACCTGCCGAGGCACCGAGGATGCCTACTTTTGATGGATCGATGTTCCACTGGGCAGCATGGCTGCGTACTATTTGCAAAGCCGTTTGGGCGTCCTGCAGCGGGCCAATGGTCTTATCCACCATGATGAGGTCGCTTGGTAAACGATATTTCAGGATAAAGGCCGATACGCCGATCTTGTTAAAAGCTTTGGCGATGTTAGTACCCTCGTTTTCCATAGATAAACCGCTATAGCCGCCACCCGGACAAATAACTACCGCAGTGCCCGTGGCAATGCTTTTATCGGCCGGATAAGGCAGCAGCACAGGTGTTACCACTTTCCAGGCCCAGTCTTTATTGCTGGTTTCTTTATAATCAGCCGGAGCAGGTTTTGAGTTAGGAATACCGTTTGGATACAACGGGATTGGTGTTACCTGCTGCGCGTGGGTTATGGCTACAGCAGCTATAAAAGTTAATACGGTTAAGATCAGTTTCTTCATTGATTGTATGATATTGATGTGGTTATAAAATTAAAATCCGTTTGCAGTAAGCCAGTTTGCGCACCAATGAAACCAAAGGTCTTTACTTGTAGGGTTGATAAGCCCGAAGCCGTGACCGCCAGCCTGAAATAAGTGCATTTCTGTTTTTACCTTATTTTTTTGCAATGCCTGATAAAACATTATCGAATTGGCTACCGGTACAGCGCCGTCATCGCCGGCCTGCATTAAAAAGGTTGGCGGGGTATCGGGTGTTACCTGCAACTCATTGCTAAAATAATCAATTTGTGCCTGGGTCGGCATTTTACCTATAAGATTCCAGACACTGCCCTGATGTGTGTACTCCTTACTAAAAGTAATTACGGGGTAAGCCAGCACCATAAAATCCGGCCGGAC
>DATCXS010000165.1:0-4666 GCA_036565645.1 Mucilaginibacter sp. | reverse complement strand
ATGCGCACCAAACATATCGATGCGCTGCCCGCCGGTAATCTTGGTATATAAATTATAACGCTTAGCTACCTGGCCAATAACAATTAATTTATCCGGAGTGATCTCTCCGCCGGGTATACGCGGCACAACCGAGTAAGTGCCACCCTTTTGGATGTTAGCCAGGAAACGGTCATTACTATCTTGAATGGTGTCCTGTTTAACGATGACATCATTCCAAAGACTTGACAAGATGCTGGCCACTGCTGGCTTGCACACTTCGCAGCCATCGCCGTGGCCAAAATGGTCGAGCGCAAGGTCGTAGTTTTTAATGTTGTTGATCTTGATCAGGTCGTAAAGCTCCTGGCGCGAATAGTCGAAATGCTCGCAGATAACATTCTTAATGTATTGACCATTGGCTTTCATGGTGCCGGCGATCAGATCTTTAACCAGCGGAACGCAGCCGCCGCAACCTGTGCCGGCTTTAGTGCATTTTTTTATGCCGTTTATGTCCGTAATGCCCAGGTTAGTAACTGCCGAGCAAATGTCAGCCTTATTAACAGCCTCACACGAGCAGATCAGCGCATCGTCGGGTAAATTCATGACTCCTGCGCCTTCGCTTTCAGCTTCGCCTCTCGAACCCAGGATCAGGTCTTCGGGATTTGGCGGCAATACCAATTTGTTATTAACTGTTTGCAACAGCATATTATAAGCATCAGCATCGCCAATTAAAATGCCGCCCAGCAGGTATTGCCCGTCGGTGGTAATGTTGATGCGTTTATATATGCCTTTATGGGTGTCCTCGAAAACTATGGTACGGCAGTCGGGCTCAGTGATGAAGGCATCACCAAAACTGGCTACGTCAACGCCGATAAGTTTGAGCTTGGTGCTCATATCGAAACTGTAGAACAGCTTGCTCCCACCGGTTAATTGCGAAACCGCCACGTCGGCCATTTCATAGCCAGGCGCCACCAGTCCGTAGATCATCCCTTCATACAGCGCACACTCGCCAATGGCAAAGATGCTTTCGTCGCTGGTTTGCATTTTGTCGTTTACCAGAATGCCACCGCGGGTGCCTACCTCCAATCCGGCCAGTTTAGCCAGCTCGTCGCGCGGGCGGATGCCTGCCGAAATCACCAGCATGTCAACGGGCAACGCGCTATCATCATTAAAGTGCAGTGCTTCTATCTTATCAGCCCCACCTATATGCGAGGTGCTTTTATTTAGGTGGATGTTTAAGCCCAGCGCTTTCAGTTTTGATTTCAGCATCTCACTGCCGGCCGAGTCAATCTGCCTTGGCATTAATCGTGGCGCAAACTCAATAACATGCGTGTCTTCAATCCCTAAGTCGATGAGTGCTTTCGCAGCTTCCAGCCCTAAAAGGCCGCCGCCCATTACAGCGCCGGTACGGGCCTTATCGGCATAGGCTTTAATCAGCTCCAGATCTTCAATAGTTCTATATACAAAAACGCCCTCTTTTTCAACGCCCGGAATATCCGGCACAAAAGCTGACGATCCGGTGGCCAAAATCAGGTAATCATATTGTATACTTACACCTAATAAAGAATGGACGGTTTTATGATGACGGTCAATCTCCCGGATAGGGTCGCCCAGGCGCAGCATAATACCCTGCTCGTCGTACCATGCGCGGGTAGACATGGAAAGATCATCGCCGGTTTTGCCGTTGAAATATTCGCTAAGGTGAACTCTGTCGTACGCGTGGCGTGGCTCTTCGCCAAACACGATAATGTTGTAGCCTGGCGTTTTGGCAACAAGCTTCTCGCAAAACTTGTAGCCCACCATGCCATTGCCAACTACTATAACGGTAGGTTTTGTCATGACGGTTTTTATTTGTTAAAGCTTTTGTTATTTCAGCAAATACAAGTAAAGTGCGACCTGAATTGTATTTACAATAGCAAGTTTAGATAAAAAAAATAAACAATCAAATAATTTTGCTATTTTAGTCATATAAATGGTCTTAAAATTTATCGATAATTGGTTAATGATATGATTTGTGTCGATATAAAATTTAAACTTTGATATAAAATTGTATTTATATTAAAAATATAAGCAGTTTTTAATTTAAAAACCATCTATTATTAATAATATACTAAAAATAATGCCAAGTAAATCAAAAAAACCTGTATTATATGTTTTAGGTGCCGGTCCTGGCGACCCGGAATTGATAACTGTGAAGGGTTGTCGCCTTTTGCAGCAGGCAAAAGTGGTGCTTTATGATAATTTGGCGAATAAAGAATTGCTGAATCTTACCCCGCCCGGTTGCGAACGCATTTATGTAGGTAAACAACCCTATGGTGCTTACACCACCCAGGAGGAGATCCATAACCTCATTAAACACTTCGCCTTTGAAAAGGGTAGTGTGATCCGGTTAAAGGGAGGCGACCCATTCATTTTCGGCCGCGGGTTCGAGGAGATGCTGTTTGCGCGCGAGCAGGGCATCGATACCTATTATATCCCCGGCATTACCAGTATGCAGGCATCGGGGCTGGAAGATATCCCGCTTACACACCGTGCTGTTAGTGAAGGTATTTGGGTGGTTACCGGCACTAAAAAAGACGGCACACTATCAGGCGATCTGCGCCTGGCCATGCAAAGCAATGCTACCGTAGTTATATATATGGGGATGAAACAGCTGGCGTCAATAGCCGCGACTTATATAGAAGCCGGGCATGGCAACACACCGGCAGCTATCATTCAGCATGCGTCGTTGCCGCACCAAAAATCAGTAAAAGGCGCGGTGAAGGACCTGCCAGCCCTCGCCGATAGCAAACAACTAAAGCATCCGGCTATTATTATTATCGGCGGAGTAACCAACCTGGCCGTTTAAGATAATTTTTATGAAGATCAGAATTAAAGGCAATTCAATACGCTACCGGTTAACCAAGACCGATGTAGATCAGTTTAATAAAGCCTACTATTTAGCAGAAAGCACAAACTTTGGCAGTACGCAATTGATCTACGCGCTGGAAGCCAAAGAACAGGATGCTGTTACTACATCCTTTATAGATAACAAAATAACCGTAACCGTACCTATTGCTAAAGCGGTGGAATTGGCTAAAACCGATACCGTTGGATTTGATGGAAAGGACGGCGAATTATACCTGCTGATAGAAAAGGATTTTAAATGCCTGGACGATGTCGCCGAAGATCAGAGCGATAATTACCCTAATCCGCTGGCAGCAAAATAAGTAT
The DNA here is from genome assembly GCA_036565645.1 of Mucilaginibacter sp. Classification (GTDB taxonomy): domain Bacteria; phylum Bacteroidota; class Bacteroidia; order Sphingobacteriales; family Sphingobacteriaceae; genus Mucilaginibacter. Next base: position 1,477 of record DATCXS010000165.1, on the reverse strand, counting down.
ATTGCATTAATGAAAATGCAATGGTTTAAATGCCTGTTGATATTCCTGTTAGCTGCAAATGTAACTTTTGACGCGGCCGGGCATCCTGCCAAGATAATTTCTGCAGATACCCTGCTGAACTACATCTATAAACCCGGCGATGCCGGTTATAGTTGCTTCCGTATCCCGGCGATGATTGCCACCAATAAAGGTACGCTGCTGGCTTTTGCCGAGGGCCGTAAAAATAATTGCGGCGATTCGGGCGATATCGACCTCGTCCTGCGCCGGTCTGACGATGGTGGCAAGACCTGGAGCCCCATACAAGTGGTTTGGAGCGACTCGACCAATACCTGCGGCAACCCGGTGCCTGTACAGGATATAAGCACCGGCAAAATTTTACTCATCAGCACCTGGAACAACGGGCAGGATCATGAAAAGGAAATACGTACACAAACAGGTAAAGATGGGCGGCGGGTATTTGTTTTATCGTCTCTGGATGATGGCAAGTCATGGTCGGCACCCAAAGAGATCACCCAGGATGTAAAACGCCCCGATTGGACCTGGTATGCTACCGGCCCTTGTCACGGCTTGCAAATAGCCCGCGGTAAGTTCAAAGGTCGCCTGGTGGTTCCGGTAAACCACGTCGAGCTATCAACTAATAAAAACTTTGTACATATTATTTATTCTGACGATCATGGCGCGACGTGGAAGCTTGGGAATAACACACCACAAGATGGCGCCAATGAAGCTACCGCAGCCGAACTAAGCGGCGGTAACCTTATGCTCAACATACGCAACTCCGACCGTAAAAAACATACCCGCCTGTACACCACCAGCATAAATGGCGGCCAAACTTGGGCCAATCTGCAAACCGATACAACGTTAATAGAGCCGATATGCCAGGGCAGCTTGTTAAACTTTTCGCTTTCAAAAAATAAAAATATCCTGCTGTTCAGTAATCCGGCTGATTTGAAAAAGCGGGCCAACTTGACCCTGCGCGCCAGCCTGGATGATGGCAAGACCTGGCCCTATAAACAAGTGATCTTTACCGGGCCATCGGCTTATAGTGATATTGCGGTTTATAAAAAGCAGGCGGCTTGTTTGTATGAGGCTGGCAATGATAAGGCTTATGATGGTATTGCATTTCAGTTGGTGAGGTTGAAGGATCTTCTTAAATAGAAATTCAATTGGGCGCCATGCTAAGGCTCTCGAAGCATGAGCGCAAAGGCAATAAACGCATGTCGATTCCCACGTTCGCCCTGCCTGCCGGCAGGCAAGGCTTAGGAGAGACAGGCTATTACTCTTCTAATTGTCATCCTGAGTGGAGCGAAGGATCTTATACATATTTGCTTGTCGCTTTAATAAGATTCTTCGCTATGCTCAGAATGAAAAATTGAGATAACTGAGCGTCAAACCGTATGGCTCGTCCCTGAATAATACTTGAGGTTGATCAGGTCGGTCGGTATCGGCTTGCTGTTCCACTGATGATGAATGGCCA
>DATCXS010000041.1:0-3376 GCA_036565645.1 Mucilaginibacter sp. | reverse complement strand
TACCCAACAGCACAGTCATTGTGCGGGTTTCCGGTACAGGTAAACGGGTATCCTTTTTCTCATCTTTATCAGGCATGGTCAAATCCATTGCTTTGGGTTTCTGCAGCGTTGTGGTAAGGATAAAGAAAGTGATAAGCAAGAACGCCAAATCCACCATTGCGGTTAAATCCACACGGGTTGATTTCTTCTTGGTTCTTACCTTGCCACCATCCTTTTTACCCCCGCCGGAGGTATCTAATTCTGCCATGTTTCTTTATTTTGCTATCGTTCTTAACGATGTTATTAAACCAAATTTGTTAACTTCTTGCTTTTGCAAGGTTTTGATGATTTTATCAATAGTAGGATACTCTTCTTTACTATCGCCTTTTATTGCAATCCTAAGTTCTTTGTTGTGAAGCAACTTATCAGCTTTACGGGCATTTTTAACCCACCAAAAAAGCTGATTGTTGTCAGTAGTATCTACAGGCACACCTGTTACAGCATATTGCTGACGTTCTTTGGAAGACATTGCCAAATATTTTTTCAAAAAGTTGATATCATATCCATAACTGTCAAGGCTGGCAAATTGCTTGATCTCTTCTGGTGTGAAGTTAATCTTATACTGATCTGCCATACCTCTCAGCGTTTCCATGCGGATTTCAGTACCCTCTACACTAAAAACTACCTTTCCCTGAGCAACTAACAGACTTGAAAAGTCTGACTCAGGCAGGGACTGTATAGTAGTAGACGCAGGAACATCTGCATGCAACGGATCCTGGACTTTTGGTTTTGCAGATAATATGAAGAAGGTAAGCAGCAAAAAGGCAACGTCGCACATGGCCGTCATGTCAATTGCTGTACTCTTCCGTGGGACTTTTACTTTAGCCATAATCTTTTTTTAAATATAGTGTTATATGAAATAGTTAAATATCAGGCCCGGCCCTTGCCAGGCCCGATTATACTAACACTAAAATTTATTTGTTTTTATGGGTTGCAGCAAATGTAGATACGATGCTGAAACCAGTTTCGTCGATAGCGTAAGTCAGGCTGTCAATTTTTGATGTAAATACGTTGTACATTATAATTGACAGTGCCGAAGTACTGATACCTAAAGCTGTATTAACCAATGCTTCAGAAATAGCTGCTGATAATGCTGATGTGTTTGTGCCGGTACCTGCTAATTCGGCGAAAGCCTTAATCATACCAATTACTGTACCTAACAAACCGGTTAATGTACCGATAGATACCAAAGTAGCTATGATAGTTAAGTTTTGCTCTAACATCGGCATCTCTAAAGCAGTAGCTTCTTCAATATCCTTTTGGATAGCCAATGTTTTTTGGTCAGTGTCTAAAGTTGTTTCCAACTCCATTTCGCGGTATTTTTTCAAACCTGATTTGATAACGTTTGCTACAGAACCTTTTTGTTTGTCGCACTCTGCAGAAGCAGCTTCGATATTACCAGCGGTTAAAAAGCCTTGTATTTTTCTTACAAAAGCATCAATGCTTGCTGTACCTGAAGCTTTACCGATAACGATAAAACGCTCGATAGAGAATACAATTACCATTAATACGTAACCCATTACTAAAGGTACCAGCACACCGCCTCTGTGAATGATACCAAATGGATCAACTGGCTCACCAGCTGTAACGTCGCCACCTTTGTAATGGCTTGGATGCCCCAAGATGAAGATATAAATACAGATGGTAACTACAATACAAAGAGGAATGGTTAAGGTTGCAAACAAGCTAGATGCACTTGAGCTTTCTTTTTTAACGGTAGTTGGTTTTGTTGGTGCGTTTGCCATTACTTTAAATTTTAGATTTTAGTTTTTGTTTATTTTTAGTTAGTTAATTATATGCATTTTTTTAGCGGATAACAAAAATATGATTTTACATAAATAAAAAAAGACTTTTGTTATTCTTTAACATTAATTTAATGTTGCCCATTTATAGCGCTTTAACAAAAGCGTTAATCAAAGTAAAAACAATACTTGTTACAACAATTTTTTACAATAAAACTTATTATTTTTTTAATTAACAACTACGTACTTCAAAAGTTGTGTAATTATACTGTTATAAACTTGTAATTATTCTGTTATAAAATTTACGCAACAAGCTGATTTAGCGCCCACTCGGGCAAACAGCTTTCTATTAATAAAATTGTCCAATAAAAACACTTTCCCTCCGCAGCGGCAACATCACTTATAACGTATACTTTTAAGATACATTATATGGGGTAAGTGTAATTGCTAAATATTATAATTTATAATTGGTAACGCAATATTAGCACCTTTATGTACTAAAACAAGCAAACAGCGAAATATTTTTATCGCCTTACAATATTAACTAAAAAATTAGTCAAAAATCAAATTAAATATTTTTTTCTATACTGTTAATAATGAGCCGCTTGACAAAAACAGCAATAACATCCAGCCCTCAGGCAATAAGTATTTATTAATATTATCCTCCGGCTTTTTTTGCTTTGTAGCCTTCGGTCTGTAGCAGCAGCAGTATTTTGTCCCTGAAATCGCCTTGTATCAATATTTCGCCATCTTTTACGGTACCGCCTACGCCGCATTTAGTTTTTAGCTTTTTGCCAAGTGCTTCCAGGTCACTGGTTGCACCTATAAATCCGCCCACAGCCGATACCATTTTACCACCGCCTTTGCGGTCAAGGTAAACTTTCAGATTTTGTTGTTGCGGAGGCAGTGTTTGCTGTGCCGATTCATGGCTTTTATTATATTTGAAATCAGGGTCAGTTGAATACATAACCCCCGAAACGCTTTTGTTTTTCTTCGACATAAATAAATTCTTTTTTACGCCACTTTATTAAAGCCGCCGCCTACCAGGATATTTAATGATGCCGGAAGGATATCCACCTTAACCTCTGCCTCAGCAATTTCAGGCTCGCCATCCAGGTGCATCGGCCCTTTGGTTTTACGCTTTACTACAATATGTTTACCGCAGATAATTTCCACAAAGCTCGATTTGTTTGCCGTTTTATTAAACATCCGGACAACCAGCCCGGGGAAACGGTACAACGGAAAAGGCTTGATAATACAAACATCAAGTAATCCATCCTGTACAGAAGCCTGCGGCGATACATGGGCGTTATTACCGTATTGTGATGAATTGGCAAAGCTTAACATAAAAGCCTGGCGCTCATAAACTTTTCCGTCAATTTCAATATGATAGTCCTGCGGTTTGTATTTTATTACTTCTTGCAGCGACGACCTGATATAAGAAATAAACCCTCTTTTTTTACCGTGCGAAAACACCTCGCTGATATGGGCATCAAAACCCATCCCCCCCATATTAAAAAAAGGCTTTCCGTTGGCTTGTGCCGAATCGATCAATGCGATATTACCTACGTTCAGGTTTTTAATAGCCTGCTCAA
>DATCXS010000355.1:0-4803 GCA_036565645.1 Mucilaginibacter sp. | reverse complement strand
AGATGTGCGCGTTGATCAAAAAATCTGACAACGTCATTGAGGAGATGATTAATATGATGAAATGCTCTGAAGAGATTTTTTCAAGGATCAACCCGATAGTGATACACGACCTGCAAAAATATCATCCTGAAGCCTGGGAGCAGTTTCAAGCCTTTAAAGCTAAGGTGATAGTTCACACTTTAGAAGAACTGTTAACTAAAGGTATTAAACAAGGTTACATCCGCCCTGACATTGATGTTAAGATCATGGCGCGTATGCGGGTAATGCAGGTAGAGATGGGCTTCAATACCAATATTTTTCCGTTGGCCGAGTTTAGTCCGTGGAAGGTACAATATCAGCTGCTGGAGCATTTCAATTTCGGTATTTGTACGCTGAAAGGATATAAACTATTAGATGAATATAAAAATGTAATTAAATGATAAAAATTCCTGCTGACATAGGGTTGTCAAAACCAGCAGGTTACTTTGAAAAGAAAATTAATCACAAACAAACACACAATATTTACTATGAGATATATATTTCTAACCGCGTCGCTTATTTGCAGCATAGCCTTGTCCGGCTTTGCGCAGCAAGCCCCGCCACCTAATACACCGGTAAGCTATAGCCTGGCCGATTGTATAAATTACGCCTACCAACACCAGGACTCGGTGAAAAATGCTACCCTTGATGTCAAAAGCGCCGAATATAAAGTAAAGGAAACCATTGCTGCCGGTTTGCCGCAGGTTAATGGCTCAATAAGTTTTCAGGATTTTCTGAAACCACCTGCAACAGTAGGCCCCAACATCTTTAGTACACCTATTGATTTGAATGCTCCGTTAATAAAATTCCCGTTTGGTGCGGTGAAATATAATAACACTTATTCATTACAGGCTTCACAGCTTTTATTCAGCGGATCATTTTTTGTAGGATTAAAGGCAGTTAAAACTTTTAAAGAACTGTCTCAACGTAGTTTGGTACGCTCAAAGATCGAAACCAATGTTGCGGTAACTAAAGCCTATTACCAGGTATTGGTATCTGACGAGCAGATCAAATTGCTGGATGCCAATATCGCGCAGCTAAAACAAACTTTAGATCAAACTACGCAGCAAAATAAGCAAGGTTTTGTTGAAAAGATTGATGTCGATCGATTATCGGTACAATACAACAACCTGGTAACTAACCGCGATAATGCGCAGCGTGCCTTAGTGCTTAGTTCGCAGATGTTAAAATTCCAGATGGGTATGCCGATAGAACAGGAACTTACGCTGACTGATAAACTCCCGGATGTTGACATAACCCAAAATGCTGCGGATGCCGCCGATACCAGCTATTATCAAAATCGTATCGAGTACAAATTGTTGCAAACCAACGTCACCCTTAACCAATTGGATGCAAAAGACAAAAAAGCAGCTTACCTGCCTTCGGTTAGTTTAAACGCCGGTTTTGGCGAGGTTTTTCAGGAAAACCAATTTAAATACTTGTACAGACACGCCTATCCAAATAGCTACATAGGTTTGGGGGTAAATATACCTATTTTCAGCGGTGGCCAGCGTCTTTATCAGTTACGTCAATCGCAAATAAACGTATTGAAGGCACAAAATGAGCTGCACAATGCAGCCAATGGCTTTAAGTTACAGGCTAACGCGGCACGTATCACTTACGCAAACAGCATACAATCCCTTAATAACCAAAAGCGCAGTCGCGAATTGGCGCAAGAGGTATTAAGGGTCTCTAAGATCAAATATCAACAAGGTGTGGGGTCAAATATTGAGGTAACACAGGCCCAAACCGAATTAGAAAGCGCAGATAATCAATACATACAGGCGCTGTACAATGCATTAATAAGCAAAGTAGACCTTGACAAAGCATGCGCACGTATCAACTAAAACTCAACTCACCATAAACATGAAAAAACTTATATTCATACCGGCTTTAATATTATTAGCAGCTTGCTCTCAGAAGCCTAAAGATAAATCAGCAGAGTTAGCCGATCTGAAAAAACAACAGGCTGATATCAATGCAAAGATTAGCGCATTAGAAGCGCAGGTACCTCAGGATTCAACCAAAAGCACTGATGTTAGCACGCTTCAATTGCAAAACAGCACATTTACCAATTATGTGCAAATACAGGGTAAAATTGACGCGCAGGACAACGTAATGGCTTACCCGCAGTCGCCAGGTGTTATTACCGCTATATATGTTAAACCGGGACAGCATGTAAGCCGCGGACAGGTATTGGTACAGTTGGATAACGCTGTATTGAAGCAAAATATATTACAAGCTCAAAGTCAGGCTACTTTAGCTAAGACATTGTTTGAACGTCAAAAAAATCTGTGGGATCAAAAAATCGGTACCGAAGTTCAATTCCTGCAAGCACAGACTCAAATGCAAACCGCACAAAAGCAAGTGGAGGCATTGCGCCAGCAGGCAAATCTGTATCGTATAACTTCGCCAATTAATGGTACCATAGACCAAATGGATCTGAAACTGGGCCAGGCTATTCAGCCGGGTGCTAACGGTATCCGTATTGTTAATGCAGATATGTTGAAGGTTAAGGCTGATGTTCCGGAATCATACTCAGGTGTGGTAAATCAGGGCAACAAGGTAAATGTTATTATTCCTGACGCCAACGATTCATTAACTACCAATTTAACCTTTGCAGCCAAAGTTATCGACCCTACATCACGCAGCTTCGCTATCGAAGTTAAACTGCCTCAACGCAAATCATTGCGCCCTAACATGACTGCAATTTTAAAAATCGCCAGCTACAACAATCCTAAAGCTATTGTAGTGCCGGTTAAAGCGGTTCAGAAGTCAGAAAATGGCGACTATGTTTTTGTTGATAACAATGGCATCGCCAAAAAAGTAAATGTGAAAGCGGGGGCTACTTATGGTGGGCAGTCTGAAATTTTATCTGGCTTAAAAGCAGGAGACGCATTGATTATTGACGGTGCATCTGACATTGAAGACGGTGATAAGGTTAAAGTATTGAAGTCTGCTAACTAAATAATTAACATTTTGATCTGTCAATTATGAAAGACGTACATAAAGAGTTTGGCCCCTCAAGTTGGGCCATCGAAAATAAGACTGCCGTATATGTGCTTATAGCATTGATAACGGTATTAGGTCTGATAAGTTATAATACGCTCCCTAAAGAGAACTTTCCGGATATTGCCCAGTCGAAGGTGTTTGTTACCACGACCTGGTTAGGGCAATCGCCGCAAAACGTGGAGAATTTGGTTACTAAACAAATAGAGAAACAGCTAAAATCGTTAAAAGGATTAAAAAAAGTAACCTCAAACTCGGTACAAAATGTGTCTATAATCACTGCCGAATTTCAGGCTAACATTAAGATTAAGGATGCCAAGATAGATGTAAAAGATGCCGTTGATAAAGCTAAGCAAGATTTACCGCAGGGCGATGCTAATCTGAAAGAGTCTGTGATATCTGATATCAACGTGGCAGATTTGCCAATCCTTTACATCAACATCTCAGGCGATTATGACCTGAAGAAATTAAAGGAGTATGCCGATATTTTGAAAGATGAGATTGAAAGCTACCGCGAGATATCAAAAGTTGACGAGGTTGGTGCCTTAACGCCCGAGATACAGATCAATGTTGATCTGAACAAGATGGCGGCTGCACAGGTAAGCTTCGGCGACATTATCCAGGCGGTAGGTAAGGAGAACATCCTGTCATCAGCCGGTACTATTAAAACCGACGGCGTGCGTCGTACCATCGATATCAAGCAGGATTTTAAAAATGCTGACGAGATAAATGCCCTGATTATTAGAAACCCTAAGGGCCAGGCGGTTTATCTTCGCGATATTGCCGAGGTGAAGGATTCGTTTCTGGAGCAGGAAAGTTATGCCCGTTTAAAAACGCCTAATAATCCTAATTTTAAGAATGTAATTACGCTGAACGTAAGCAAACGTGCAGGCGAGAATCTGATCGAAGCATCTGATAAGATCAACAAATTAATAGTCGACAAGGAAAAATCGGTTTTTCCTAAAGGATTGAACATTACGGTAACCGGCGATCAATCTGACAAGACCCGTACTACACTTAATGATTTGATCAATACCATCGTTATTGGTTTTATCCTGGTAACGGTTATTCTGATGTTTTTTATGGGTACAACCAACGCGTTTTTCGTGGCGCTGTCGGTACCGTTATCGTGCTTTATAGCCTTCCTGGTGATGCCGGCGATAGGGTTTACACTAAACATGATCGTACTCTTTTCATTCCTGCTCGCACTGGGGATTGTGGTTGATGATGCTATTGTGGTGATCGAGAATACGCACCGTATATTCGACAATGGCAGGGGACCTATTAAAGAAGCCGCTAAAATGGCAGCAGGCGAAGTATTCGTACCGGTATTCTCGGGTACTATGACCACTTTGGCTCCGTTCGTCCCGCTGGCGTTCTGGAACAGCTTAATCGGTCATTTTATGTTCTTTCTGCCGATAACATTGATCATTACTTTGTTAGCCTCATTGGTGGTTGCTTATATCATGAACCCGGTATTTGCGGTTGACTTTATGAAGCCACACGTACAAGGCGAACATGATAACCCTAAGTTTGATAAGAAAACCGTGCGTACTACTGCCATACTTGGTGGTTTAGCAGTGCTGAGCTACCTGATGTATTTCACAGGCGCCTGGACTATGGGTATGGGTAACGTGTTCTTGTTAGCGGCTGCATTATATCTGTTGAATCACTTTGTGTTGTTAAAAGCAATTGACGGCTTCCAGAATAACATTTGGCCTAAATTCCGCGACTGGTATGCTAAATGGCTGGAGCGCGCGGTACGTCGCCCAAAAA
>DATCXS010000043.1:0-7381 GCA_036565645.1 Mucilaginibacter sp. | reverse complement strand
TCCTGAATCTCGTCCTGGAAAACAAAAAGGCAGCCGGTGATACTAACGATAACTACCACCAACCCGGAGATAAACCCGAGCCAGCGATGAGTAAAAAGGATGGTCTTTTTTAACGGCGTCATATAAATCGGCCGCAAGGTACATCTTTTTTAATTATTATTTAGAATGAGTTTAAATAAAAACAATAATAGTGGCAGTCTTTAAATTGACATCAATATTTAAGATTAAAATTTTACGGTAGTATTGGTGATATGCGCTAAATGATGTTTGCTATGCCAGGCATATAGCGCCAGATTTCTTTTCAAAGTAATTTCTGCACCGGTTTCCGGATGAATAAAATAGCAGTTCCATTGCTCGTCAGTAAAGCTTTCAAACAGCGCTACTAAATGCTGATGTATTCCTTCAAGCATGAATAGCGATGGCTCGATTGGTAATTTGTAATCTGCCAATTGCGCCCAGTCGGCTTGTTTATAAGCTTTGATAGTCGGCCTGTCCTCTGTCAATGCCCACTTAAAGCGGACAAGCGCATTTATATGGCTATCAGACAGATGGTGCACTACTTGCCTTATGGTCCAGCTGCCGGGGCGGTATGGCGTATCTAACTGCGCATCGGTTAAGCCGGCTACAGCGGTACGTACCTTTGCAGGTAATTCGCGGATGTCATTTATCCAGCCCTGTATAGCTTCCTGGCTGTAAGCTTCGGGGATCGCAAATTTGCCTGTAGGGTATTGTAATGGGTCGATAGTTTGCATGGTGGTCATGGGTTTTTGTTAGAAAGCCAAAGTAGGATGTTTTTTATCAAAGTTTGTTGCCTGCTGGTAAATTCTGGCAGCCTCTAAAGTTTTACCCTCGCCAAAAAGCTGACCCATAAAAGTGATGCTTGTTAGCCTGCCGGCGCGATTAAATCCGTTGGGTAAAACCACGCAGGGGTTACCGGTTAAGTTGGTCAGCGTTAAATTTGCGCTGAATGCAGGGGCTATATAAATGTCTAATCCTTTCAGGGTATCATACCATTGCTGGATCAACAAGGTGCGGGCACGACTGGCTTGAATGTACTCAACCGCCGGAACAAGCTGAGCCGTACGGAAAATATTTGGCCAGGCATATTTACTTTGTCGCGCCAGCATATCATCCTTATGATTTAAAACCAGTTCCTGGAAAGCAGCCCCCGCTTCGGCATCCAACATGGTGGCAATGGCTCCTAAAGGCATATCTGGGGTTTTAATCGGTATAAGCTCGGCACCGAGTTCTTTTAGCTTAACTAACGTTAACGAGTCGTTGGTTTTATTGGCATAGCGGCTTTCAAATGCCGTTTTAACGTAACCTATTTTCCAACCTTTAAGCGAGTTTATGTTGCCGTTATAGTTAAATGGTGCAGCAATAGTGCTCAGGTCTTTGGGGTCAGTACCCTGTATAGCGTTGAAAACTATGGCAGCATCTTCCACGCTCCGCGTTATAGGCCCCAGCTTATCCATGCTCCAGCTCAGCGCCATTGCTCCATATTTGCTAACGCGGCCGAATGACGGGCGCAAGCCCGTGTCGCCGCATTCTGTAGATGGAGAGACAATAGAACCTAAAGTTTCTGAACCAATACCAAAAGGCAGGCATCCGGCGCTAACTGCCGATGCCGGGCCGGCTGATGAACCGCTCGAGCCACGGCTAATATCCCAGGGATTGCGTGTCATGCCGCCAAACCATACGTCGCCCATCGCTAATTCACCTAAAGAGAGCTTGGCCACCAGCACGGCGCCTGCGTCATGCAGACGTTTTACTACGGTGGCGTCGATGCCTAATTTTTGGTCGATATAAGGCGATGCGCCGAAGGTTGTTTTTGAATGGGCGGTAGATAACAGATCTTTAACACCATACGGAATGCCATGCAACACACCGCGATATTTGCCCGCTTTAATTTCTACGTCGGCTTGTGCGGCTTCCTCAAGTGCTTGTTCCTCGGTAAAATTGACTACGAAAAGCAGTTTTGAATTATAGTTTTTAAGTCGATCGATATAAAATTTGGTCAGCTCGACAGATGTGATCTGTCGCGTGCGCAACAGTTCGCTTAATTGACGGATAGTATAAAAAGCCAGGTCATTTTTATCCGCAGGTAACTTGACCGGGTTAATTTTAGATAGTTTGAAGCCGTTGGTCTTGTCTTGCGTAACAAAGCCTACCGGCACCGGGTTAAAGTTGAGCGACGGTACCACGCTGTTGGGCATCTTTAATTTGCGCAGTGCCTGGTAATCGCGCACGCGGTCATTCAGCGAGGTCAGCATCGAATCGCTTTGAGCGGTGGTAAATTCTATGCCGATGATTTTTTGTGCCGCCGCGACAATTTCAACGGTAATAGCGCTCGATTGTACCCGGCTCCATACAAAAGCACCAAAAATAAAGCTCGAAAGGAGACTTAATGATAAAGTTGTGTACTTTAAGGTGGAATTTTTTGCCATAAGTAAAAGGTTTGCTCTAATTTAACATTTAATATGTGTTTATTTGGCTGATGATTAAAAAGTTATTTGCCCTAATTATTATTTTTTATTCTTCCTTCGCTTTTGCCGAGACCATTAAAACCGACGTACTGGTAATTGGTAATGGTCCGGCCGCTGTGGCAGCAGCTATCCAAAGCTCGCGCAGTAAACTAAAAACGGTATTGCTGGTTAATGGCAGATGGATGCCAATGCTGCAGGGTAAAAGTATGATTACAATTGACGATAACCACGATATTCCATCGGGTATTTGGGGCGAGTTCAGGAAACAGGTGCATCAGTTTTATAAAAGCAAGCCCGGCTATGATACCACTTACACTTCGCCCTTGCAGTTTGAGCCTTTTGCAGGCGCAGGCATCCTCAAAAAAATAGCGGATACAACCGCCCGGCTGACGCTGAAGCTGGATGCGCCTTACCAAGCTGTTGAAAGAGATGGAACGGGCTGGAAAGTAACCTATACGCAAAACGGTGAGGTTTACTATGTCAAAACAAAAACTTTGATTGATGCTACCGATGGCAATAAACTTGTTAAACTGGCCGGTGCATCGTTGCCCCCTGCTTTAACTTATAATGATCATTTATATCGTACTTCAATAGCAGCGGGAGACGATTTGGCGGTACCTGTAAATGTCGCCGGTAAAAGTACAGATCCGGCAGCGTCATACTTTATCCCCATGAGCTTGTTGGTGGTGAAAGATGCCGATAATTTATTTGTGACCGAAAATGTGCTACCTAACCAGCCTAACCTGCCTATGCAAATGGCAATAGGGCAGGGTGTAGGTACTATGGCGGCGTTTTGTGCCTTTTTTAAAACTACCAGCAAAAATTTGAAAGTACGGGCCATACAGGGCGAGCTGCTTGATTTTAAAGGGTACCTGCTGCCTTTTGACGATGTTAACCCCAGGGATCATTATTTTAGGGCGATACAGCAAATTGCGGCGACGGGTTTGTTAAAGGGCGTAGTGAGTAAAGGTGATCATGGCCAGGCGAAATACTTGTTTCTGCCCGATTCGGCAGTTTATACAGCCGGGATAAAGCCGGTGCTGACCGAAATTTACAGTCGCGCGTTTATATGGTTCAACAGCAAGCAACCGGGCACTAAATTTACTACCGGCAACTTGTTATCATTTATAAGCGAAATAACCCTGACCGATCCGCAGACCTTCCAAAATACCATGCGCAAGGAGTGGAAGAGTAAATACAAGTTCAAGTCAGACTTCGACCTGAAGCATGTAGTTACCCGCAGAGAGTTCGCTATCCTAGCCAATCAATACCTCAATCCGTTTGCACGGACGGTTGATCTGACCGGCCGGATAATGAATTAGCCCGGTTACAGGTTATATGCGCTGGGGGAGTAAAGGTCCGGCAGGTAAATAACTGTTCCACGACTGTACCAGATGTTCCACCTGTTCCACCTGTTCCTGGAACGGTACACACGAGTGATTTTAAGAGGAGGTAATTAATATTAATCAGCATCAAACCTTTTCAGGATCTTTCTGCCCAGATCATACGTGATCCTGAATGCTTCCTGGTTATCATTAAGATGACCCGGCGAGAAGTGAAAGCTGCCAATAAACTGACCCTTGATCTGGCCGGACATAAACGGGGTGTAAATAATGTCAAGGCGATTGTAGGTGGGTTTTGAGTAAAATGAATCGCCGTAATCAATCGTACTGCCCTGGCCGTGATAAAATTCATCATATATCGCCAACCGGTGATAGCTCAGGTAAGCGCTGAACACAAAGCCTTTCGGCGTACGGAAACCATCAACACCGCGCGCGCGCTCAAACGACATTAGTCCGCCTGCTTCAATGGTTAACGAGTCTAATACGGTTCTGTGGCTAAAGTCGAGGCCCAGCTTAATTTCGCCTGCGCCATTGTCATTGATACGGTCATTCGGTATAGGGATCTCTGCACCTGCATCATGCATCAGGAAAAAGTAGTGTGATACATAGAATGGCCCGTAGGTAAGCGGTTTGTATTTACCCGAAAAGCCGAACAAAAATTGCTCGCGGCGGGTAGTGGTTTGGCGGCTTACCCAATCTATCCAGCCCGTTTCGGTAAAGTTTTCGGTTTGATATCGCGCCAGCAAACCTTCAACATTAGGGCGATAGTAGCGCAGGGTATCATTTAATAAGGCTCGAGGATAATTGTCCAACAAACCCCGGCGCGGAAATTCACCTGCATAGAAGTTCCAATTGGTACCGGTGTATTTGTAATAAGCTACCGGATCGACCTTGCCAAAAAATGGTTGTGCGCCAAACTCGTGCAAGGCATTAACGCCCACAATAAAATGGTTCATGCTGTCCAGGTTAAGGCCCAAATCGAGCGCGGTACGGGTGCCCGAGTAGGTGCGCGAGCGCGGAATAAAAGCCTTGTATTCGCGGTTATCTAAAAAGCCCAGTCCGTTAAAATTAACATCTAAACTTTGTTGTGCTAAGGTTGCTGTGCTGGTAAGTATTGAAACAAAAAGGAATAAGCAGATTTTTTTTGACATAGGTTAATTGAATTAATTGACAAGCAGGCGAATAACCCTGCTGTTTTTGCTGCCCTCAAAAGGTTCTGTCCGGATAGAAAATATCATATCATATTTCCCCTTTCCAGGTGCGGTGAATTTGAATATATAATGTGTGCTTTTACCGGGTTTTAAAACGATATTATTAAAATCGTCGCCGCTTTTTTGCGCATAGCTCCGGCCATCGCTCTTAAAAAATACCACGCCTAAGAACGCTTTATTCACAGCATTTTTATTGCTGAAGTTCACGGTGTAAGGATATGGATTAGTGAGGGTTAGATCAACAGATCTTTGCTCGCCGGTATGCAGCGTCAGATGAGTAACTGCGGCCTCGATCTTTATTTTTTGATACGTGCGCACATCGTTAACCCATGCGCCGTACCATTTTCCGGCCGGGACATTAAATGGCTCTTTATTCTCCGCGTTAAGCGTGTCAATAAGGTGGTATGCACATTTATGCTGCATTTGCTCTTCGATGGGCCAGATATCATACTGCGTACGGCGATAGTAGCGCGAGTCGTACGAAAAAGCTTTAAGACTGTTGGTGTAGTAATTGTATTTCGACGGATTTTGGAACTCGTTGTCCATGACCAGATAATTATCACCGACTTTTTTATGGAGGGTTTGCGCCCAGTCCTTAAAGCCGTAATAACTTTTTATCTGCCCAACTTGGGTAACTACGTGCCATTGAAACAGCATTCCCAATCTTAATCCAACCACAAACACAATATTGATGATAGCCACAGCATTGAACCATTTAGGCACGCCACCTTTTTGATTAAAGCGGATAAGCGACAGCATCACCAAAGGTGCAAAGGCAATGAGTGTCCAATGTGGTTGAGCCTCGCCTCTGAATGTGGCGAAAAAGAAGAATGCAAATGTGCCGATGCCGTTTACCAGCAGACAACGAATGAAAGCATCCTTTATCTTAATAGTAAAAGCCGAATAAAATAGGAACCAGCCAATTATAGGGCCGGCCATAAGCAGCTGACCGGGTATGTACAGGTAACTATTTTCGGGATTGTAAATTTTTTCGGCCTGCTCATACAGATGATAATTTACCGTCGGGAAGCCATGATTAACCTGCCATAAAATATGCGGTATATAAAGCAACGCTGCCAAAGCAGCAATGAACCAAAAGGATGGTCGTTTAAATAATTTAATATTGCTGATCACCGTGAAAGCTATCAGTAAAACTGCGTGGTATTTGCTGTAGAACATGCAGGCAATTACGAGGCCCAATACGGTTGCCAGCCACCATTTGTCCTGATCAATATAACGCTGGTAGAAATAATAAAACAACACAGCAAAGAAAAACAGCGGTGCATCTGGTGTGGTGGTAAAACCGTAAATATGCAGAATGAGGACGCCTGCTACTACTAATACAAAGGCCCATGCGTTAACTGCATAACGCTTAAGGATGAGCCACAATGTATAAATGCTTATGCTGCTGGTGATGACGGTGAGCAGCCGCAGGCAAAGCTCATTATGCCCGATGCTGTCGCCAATGCGGATGAACACGGCCACCATAGGCGGGTGATCAAAATAACCCCAGTCCAGAAAGCGCGAATACATCCAGTAATAGGCTTCGTCGGCATGAAGCTCGAGTGTGGCGGCCTGGATGACGTTTAGTATCGTCCAGCACAACAAAAAGTACCAGATGGGTTTGTCAGATTGTTTGGCTGTTTGAGTAGATGACAACATTTAAACGTAATAATTTCGGCAACCACAAAGGTATATAAATATTTGGCGCGACTAACAGAAATGTAATTTGCGACAGAACAACTACATTAGCAGCCTGAAATTAATGCACCCCATGACCAAAGCAATTGAAATTATTAAGCTGCCCAGGCTTAGCCTGCTTAAAGCGGTTGAAGATTTAAGTATTGAACAGTTAAACAAAATACCAGCAGGTTTTAATAACAATATCGCCTGGAACCTGGCGCACCTGATAGCCACACAACAAAACTTGTGTTATAAAAAGGCTGGTATAAATGTCCTGATTGAGGAGCGCTTGTTTACGCCATTTCTACCAGGTACCAAGCCCGATAAATTTATGGATGTTGCTGATATGGGGATCATCAAAGATATATTCCTGTCAAGCCTTGACCAATTGGAAACCGACCTGCAAAGCGGTAAGTTTACCAACTACCAGCCCTGGACAACCCGTTACGGTAATTCGATAAATAACATTGACGAGGCAGTCGCATTTTTGCCTTATCATGAAGGAATACATACGGGGTATATCTGGGCGTTGAAACGGGTGATATAAACAAAGACTATAATGAAAGAATAACAGCTTGTAAATCTGTTATTCTTTCAAATCCTTTATCCATAGTAAATAGCGGAAGATCGAAATATAAGGCAGTAGCAGCAATCACAG
>DATCXS010000115.1:0-6450 GCA_036565645.1 Mucilaginibacter sp. | reverse complement strand
ACATACAAATTTTTATGACCAATGTGCGGTGTAATCACTTGTTCATAACCGGCTTTTGTTTGTGCTTTTTGTAAGAAGTTTGCCAGGCGTTCGCGCAAAGCAGTTCCTTTAGGCAACCACAATGGCAAACCCATGCCTACTTTTTCTGAGAAGGCAAACAGTTCCAACTCTTTGCCCAATTTACGGTGATCGCGTTTTTTTGCTTCTTCTAAAAGATGCAGGTAATCGGTCAGCTCGCTGGCTTTAGGGAAAGTAACGCCATAGATACGGGTTAGCTGTTTACGGCTTTCGTCACCGCGCCAGTAAGCACCGGCTACGCTCATCAATTTAACGGCTTTTATAAAACCGGTATTGGGGATGTGCGGACCGCGGCAAAGGTCGGTAAAGTTTCCCTGAGTATAGAAAGTTATCGAACCATCCGGCAGATCTTTGATCAGGTCCAGTTTATACTCGTCGCCTTTTTCGGTAAAATAAGCTAATGCATCAGCTTTTGACACCGGTTTGCGCACAAATTCCTCCTTTGTCCTGGCCAGCTCAATGATCTTATCTTCAATTTTTTTGAACTCGTCTGATGAAAATTCGAGATCGCCAAAGTCAACATCATAATAAAAACCGGTCTCGATAGCCGGACCAATGCCAAATTTTGTTCCCGGATACAGCGCTTCCAAAGCCTCGGCCATTAAGTGCGCTGATGAATGCCAGAAGGTTGATTTACCTTTGGTATCATTCCAGGTCAGTAATTTAACGCTTGAATTTTTTTCAATAGGGCGGTTTGCGTCCCACACGTGGCCGTCAACTTCGGCGGCTAAAACGTTGCGGGCTAAGCCTTCAGATATTGACGATGCAATCTGCATGGCAGTGATTCCCTGTTCGTACTGACGTACGGACCCATCGGGTAGTGTAATGTTAATCATCTACAACTATGATTTAAAGTTTATAAAAAAAAGAATTAATAGATGGTCACCTACGTGTGTGACCAATTTTGTGGAGCGAAAATACAATTATTTTAGATTATTTCAGCTTAGTATGGTAATGTTCTCTGACGTGCTGATTAATATAGGTAGTTAACCCTGCACCTTTTTTGGCGAGTGCTTTCATTTCAGCAACTGCCGCCGTTCCTGCGCTTTCATTGGTATAGAGATACACAGATCCATCTCTGAATTTTATGCTGATGCTACCTTTACCTGTTTGGTAAGCAATAACACCAGCATCATGGCCATCTGAGTTGTAATTTTGCATAGCTAACATCGAGCAAAATATTTGCCAATTATTTATTCCCTAAATATCCATTCTTAAAAACTTTGGTACTTTAGCGGCTCAAACCCAATTGTTGATCAATTTATATTATATGAATTTAAGAAAACTGTTTATCCTGTTTCTGTGTACAGGAGTTTCGTTAGCAACATTTGCACAGAGCTGGTCGCCCAAGAAAGCACCGCTGATGAGCAAATTTGCAAAGGACGTCGACCCGGATCATGTGTTACCTGAATATCCGCGCCCGCAAATGGTGCGCAAAGAATGGCTGAATCTGAACGGCTTATGGCAATATCAACCCGGCGCCGCCGGCGATGCTTTGCCAAATGGAAAGTTAGATAAAACCATCCTGGTACCTTTTCCTGTGGAGTCGGCACTGTCAGGTGTGAGAGAGCACCATGACCGTTTGTGGTATCGCCGTACGTTTACAGTACCTGCCAATTGGAAAGGCAAACAAGTTATCCTGAACTTTGGCGCGGTTGATTTTGAATCTGAGGTATTTGTGAACGGTAAAAGCCAGGGTGTCCACAAAGGTGGTTATGATCCGTTCTCTTATAATATAACCAACGCATTGACCAAATCAGGCCCTCAAGAGTTGACTGTAAGGGTTTATGACCCAACTGATCTGGGCGGATACCCGCGCGGTAAGCAGACGCTGCATCCACAGGGCATTATGTATACTTCGGTTACCGGTATATGGCAAACCGTTTGGTTAGAGCCGGTGGCAGCAACCAGCATCAGCAACATTAAGATCGTTCCTGATCTGGATAAATCAGCTGTGAAATTGACGGTCAGTACTATGGGCAATATTGCCGGAGCTACCGTATCGGTAAAAGTTAAGGACGGCAATAAGGTGGTTAAAACTGTTTCTATTAAGCCAAATGCAGAAACCAGCATCGTGGTTGCTCATCCAAAACTGTGGTCGCCGGATAGCCCGTTCCTTTATGGATTGGATATCAGCCTGAATAAGAACGGCAAGGCTACCGATGCACTGTCAAGCTACTTTGGTATGCGCAAGATATCTGTTGAAGAAGATGGTGGTTTCAAGAAGCTATACCTTAACAACAAGTTCTTATTCCAGTTAGGTCCGCTGGATCAGGGTTTTTGGCCTGATGGCGGCTATACCGCCCCTACCGATGCCGCCCTGAAATACGACCTGGAAATGATCAAGAAGTTTGGCTTTAATATGGTGCGCAAGCACATCAAGTACGAGCCTTACCGCTGGTATTACTGGGCTGACAAACTGGGTATCATGGTATGGCAGGATATGCCATCGCCAAACTCATATACTGCGCATGTGCCGCCGGTTGATACCGCCGAGTTCAGATCGGAGTTAACCCGTTTGATCAAAACTCACTGGAACTCGCCTTCTATTGTTACCTGGGTGATTTTCAACGAGGCTCAGGCACAGCACAATACAGCAGGCTATGTAAATATGGTACATAAGCTGGACCCGTCGCGCCTGATTAACCAAGCCAGCGGTGGTAATCATTTTGGTGTGGGCGATTACCTGGATATTCACAGTTACCCGCCCCCGGCGGTACCATTCAGTAAAACACAGGTATTAGCCTGCGGCGAATACGGCGGTATCGGTTACATTATTCCAAACCATACCTGGAAAGTTGGCAACACCTACATCATGATCAATAATAAAAAAGACTATCTGAACTTGTACGATAAGTTTACGAAAGATCTGACCCTGTACAAAACCAACATGGGCCTGAGCGCTGCGGTGTACACCGAAATAACTGACGTCGAGGTAGAATTGAATGGCTTGATGACCTACGACCGCGAGGTGATTAAGGGCGATGTGGACAAGATCTACGCATCGAACTACAAAGCCATTCATGATAACCTGTATATCAAGGATGTACTACCATCGTCACAAAAAGAAGCCCGGGCCTGGAAATACACTACCGAACAGCCAGATGGCGAGTGGTTCAAGACTTCATTTAGCGATGCTTCATGGAAATCAGGTCAGGCGGGGTTTGGTACCCGTGGTACACCTGGCGGCAATATCAAAACTATCTGGAACACCAACAACATCTGGATGCGCCAGGACTTTACTTTGGGCAAGCTGACTGCTGCTGAGCGTGATAAGCTGGTGCTATACATCCACCATGATGAGGACTGCGAGGTTTATATCAACGGTGTGAAAGCTGCTGATATGACAGGCTATACTTCTGCTTACACCGTGGTACCGATCAACGCTGCAGGCAAAGCTGCTATTAAAGCCAATGGCAAAAACGTGATCGCTATTCACTGTAAACAAACACAGGGCGGGCAGTACATTGACGCCGGTTTATCTATACTAAGCGATACTAAAATGTAAGCTAATAATATACTTCATTAAAAGCGGGTGACTTCATTGTTATCCGCTTTTTTTGTTTGTTTGAAAAAGTTAAATCGGGCCGGTGATCTCTTTTCTTTTGGGCGAATGGGATCTGGCTGATCTCTATCAAGTACTATCGATTGATACAAACATATTGCGTACTGCCACATTTTGTGCTAATTTGCAACCATCAAATTAAACCAGATGAAGAAGAGTTTTATAATAACCGCTATCCTAAGCTTATTCATTAGTGCGTCATTTGCTCAGTCGGCGGCGCCAAATCCAAAACCTGCTTATTGGGATGATGTACAGACCATTAAAAAGTATGACAGCATGTTTGAGCCACCTAAAAACCCGGTGTTATTTATAGGCAGTTCGTCTATACGTAAATGGGATGATGCGCAATGGACCTTTGCTGCGTACAATGCCCTGGACCGCGGCATCGGCGGTGCAGTTACCAACGATATTATTTATTACCTGAATGATCTCGTTTTCAAATACCGGCCCAAGCAAATTGTGATGTATGTGGGCGAAAACGACCTGGTTGATGCTAAATTGCCGGCCAACGCAGATTCTGTTTATAACCGTACCTTGAAATTGTATGGCCTGATCAGGGCTAAAATGCCTACGGTGCCGATCATTTACCTCGGTATGAAGCCAAGTCCGTCGCGCGAAAGGATCATGCCTGAGGAGGCTGCTTTTAACCAGAAGATCAAAGGCTTTTTTGCAAACGAAAAGAATGTGGTGTTTATAGATGTTTATGCATTGATGCTGGACAATGGCAAACTAAGACCCGAACTGTATGTAGGCGATAAATTGCACATGACCAGGCTTGGTTACGATATCTGGGAAAAAGCGGTAAGACCTTACCTGATTAAGTGATTGTAGTCTCGTTTGTTCCGCTTGAAAAAGTGAAACAAGCGAAACAAACTTTTTGATTAAATTGCTATAAATGAGGCAACTAACAAAATGACCTGGAACAAGTTGGAACAGAACAAATACTTTAGATAACCCATGTAAATCGCTTATATTAAGTAGTTTATGTTATTTTACTGAGTTTTGAAATTTTGGAGTGAAACAAGGTTGGTGAAACAAGATTTTTTGTAAGTTAAGCTGGAAGCTTAATACATTATAGGTCGAAGATAGGCTACGCTAAACTTCGACCAGTTAAGGGACGACTATGCAGATAGTCTAACTATCTTGCTGCTATGTGGTTGCAAACTACATGTATAGTGATTCGAAGTCACAGGCTTCAAGCAGCTTAAGCATTTACGTATAAGATATTTCGCTATCGCTCAATATGACAAGTGTGTTGCCAATTGCACGCCTATAATTCGCTGAATATCAAGAGCCTTATTATATCTCCTTTACGTCACTTGCTTTGATCCAGCCTTCGTTTCCGTTGGCTATTTTGATCTTTAGCCAGCCACCTTCGTTGTTGCCCTGTACATTTACTTTGGTACCGTCGTGTAAAACAAATGCGGTGGATACTGCATCGGCAGGGCTTGTTTTTACGTTTACTGAAGGAGTAAAGACGATTGCCTGCTTGTTGTTATCAAAGTAGCTGAGCTGACTGACGGCGATGATGATGGAACATATCGCCACAAAAAAGAAAACTACCGAGCTAAAGAATGCCAATTTCTTGATCCCGCCTGCTATGGCAAAGAAATACCAGATCAATAACGCCGAACCGACCAGCGTCAGTATGATTGCCGTAGTCGCCAAACCATCGGCAGAAAAACCCATAATAAACCCTTTCCACCATTTGCTTAAAAAAAACTCGGGGGCCTCGTCAATCTTGTCTACTGTTTTTGAGTTGGCCAGGCGGATATTGAAGTTAATATCATCGTCGCCCGGAGCCAGCCGGTGCGCTTTTTCATAGTTCAATAACGCTTCGGGCAGCTCGCCTTGTTTGTAATGCGCATTCCCCAGATTGAAATAAACCGCGGCAGATTGGTAACCATCGCTTAAAATATCATTATAAGCACCGGCAGCTTGCTTGTATTGGCCCTTATTATACCATGTGTTGGCCTTTTCAAATAGCTGTTGCTGGTTGCCTGCCCCAAAAGAAAATGCCGGCAAAAATATCATCGCCAAAAAGCATATCATAAGGTTGATCTGGTTAAATTTCATCTTCAATGGCATTAATTACCCCTTTTGCTTTTTCAAAAACCTGCTGCGCCGAGATGTGTGTTACCGGTGCGTAACGCGCCATTTCGCACAGATCGAGCGTATCCAGCAACTCCCCTATAGTTTCTTCTTTAGCTGATTTGGTGCGCAATGCAGTCGTTATCGCCTCGCGATCAAGATCAGCATAAGAGATATTCAGTTTATCGCTTAAATAGCCGTAAAGTCCCTTAAATACAGCTTCGTAAAATGCGTGCGTGTTATTAGCCTGCATTTCTTTATTGGCATTGGCCAGATGCTTAGCGGCAACCTTACCCGCGCGGCGGCTTTTAACTTTTGCTACATCGGCATTGTTTCTGCGCATCTGGTTGCGATAGAAGAACGCACCTATACATAAAACGGGGCCCAACAACAGCAGCAAATAAAAACCCGCCGAACCAAAGAAACGGTCGCCTTCTTCGTATAAACCGGCATCGCCGGTTTTAATATAGCGGATATCTTTATTCAGCAGTTTTACATCTTCCTGATCATCGCCCGATAAAGCTGTTACATTGTTTTCGTTAAGGCCCTTTTCAACTTTTATTTTAAACGGCCCGGTAGTAAGCGTAACATATTTGCCGGTAGCCGGATTAAAGTAAGAGAACGATACGGGATCAATGGTATAGTCGCCTTTATGTCTGGGGATGACCAGGTAATTGTAGATCCTGCTGCCCGATGCGCCGTTTGCCGTCTGGGTA
>DATCXS010000448.1:0-3111 GCA_036565645.1 Mucilaginibacter sp. | reverse complement strand
GCCTGAGAGTACCGATATTTTAGTATCCGGTTCAGGGCAGCGCAGGGCGTCCATTGCGCGCTCTAACTTGGTGTCCAGCTCCCACGCGTTTACGGCATCTATACGGTCCTGCAGCTCACCCTGGCGGGTCATCAGCTTATCCATTTTATCAGCATCCTCATAATACTCAGGCAAGCCAAACTTTTCGTTGATCTCTTCGTATTCTTTGAGCAGGGCAGTGGTTTCGGCAACGCCTTCTTCTACAATTTGGCGCACGGTTTTGTCAGGATCAAGTTCAGGCTCCTGGCTCAGGTAGCCTACGCTATAACCCGGCGAAAATACCACCTCGCCAATGTTGGTTTTATCTATACCGGCAATGATCTTTAACAGGGATGATTTACCAGAACCATTCAGACCGATAACGCCGATCTTGGCGCCATAAAAGAACGACAGGTAAATGTTTTTTAATACAGTTTTTTGCGGGGGATATACTTTACTGACCCCGGCCATTGAAAAAATTATTTTTTCGTCTGCCATGTAGGTAATGAGTGAATTATTAAATGAGTGAATGAGTGATTTTCATGGATAGAAGCATCTCGTGCAAATATGAACATTAGCCATGCTATGTGCAAACCTTAAAGACTTTTTGTAACCGTATCCTGATGTACCCAAATTCTAAATGGAAACTGCCGTTTACTTATTGGCTGTTTTGTCTTGATTATTTGTAACCTATTTTGGCTAAAGATTACTGCAGATTATAGCTAATAAATGCGATTTAACGTTTTTTAACATGTTTAAGTAGGTCAAAACCGAAATTTTATTTATCATTGAAGTAGATACCCCAATCTAAGCCAAACCAACACAATGAACCTAACATCAATAGCTAAAAAATTAACAGTCTGCGGCCTGCTTATTATTTTAGTTTCGTCAGTCACGGCACAAAAAGTTATCCCGGTCGATTCAAGCCATGCGGTAACACTGCGGGTCGATCCGTCAAACGCTATGGGCGGCAATGTTTCCGATTTTTTTTCGAAGGTGGATTATATTCCGCTTGAAACCACCAAAGAAAGTCTTTTTGGCAGTATATCTCAGTTACAGATAACAGACGATTACTATATCATTTTCGATTATAATACACACGCTATACTTATTTTTACAAAAGCAGGTAAATTCCACGCCAAGATTAAAAGTTCGGAAAGTTCGCCGATCAATAATTTTAGCCTTAACAAATGGACCAAGCAGATAGCCTTTAGCCGGGACAGGTATAAAACACTTACCTATTGCAATTACGACGGGAAAGTAGTCAACAGCATTAAGCTGGGCGGCGAGACTGCTAAAGATGAGGTGGGGAACTACAGCGGCCTTAATCTTTTTTCGCCGGATAAAGGCTTTACCAATTCCTGGTATAGTGATGTCGACTCTGCATCAAAAGATTATAGAGTCTATTATAGATCACTTATAGTTTTTGCAAATGCCAACCATAAAATCTACGGATATGGTTTACCATTTACCAAAGCCGAGAGAGGACTACAGACACTTTCGACCGGTGGGCAATGGCCGATAAGCGATTTTGGCGTAGATACCGCTTTTTTTTATTCAAAAGCCTACGATTCGTCCATATATACCATAACGCCTAATGCTATAACATTATCCTATAAATTTATTTTCCCATTATCCGCTTCCTTGCCAAGCGACTTTTTATCAAACACAGATTATAATAAGAATAGAATAGAATGGATAGAAAAGCATAACCAGGCTATTTATTGCCTGACCAATTTTTTCAGAATAGGAAATAACCTTATTTTCAGGACGGGCATTTGGGGAGGCAGTAAAGAGGACAACCTGATATACAATTTAAAAACGGGAACAACTATAGCCTACAAACATATCCAGCAGGATGAACGATCTTATTTTATGCCTATTTATGACCAAACCGGGTGGACGTTTGATAACCGCGGTATATTGGCCTGCAAAGACGGTTGCCTGTACACCAGCGTATCGGCAGTTGGAATGTTTAAGGCTTATAAAGACAATGCCGAACAGAAAGTAAAATACCCCGCCGCATTAGCCGAATATTTTAAAACGGGCAGCATAAAAGATAACCCGGCCATTTTGGTACTTAAGCTAAAGGATGAATTATAGCTAATATTTCATCTGTATAAAACCTGAACCTTACGCACAATATAAACCCTCACCGTGAATATAAAACTAAAACTGCTGCTTGTTTTTACAATAGCTAACCTGGCATTTAATGCAGCCATTGCTCAAAAAAAAGATACTATAAATGTAGGTACCGTTACCGGTCTGCTTAGGGACAGTGTGCATAATTATGTGATGGCATCGGCAACACTGGCTATTTATAAAGTAAAAGATAATGAGTTGGTAAGTTACCAGCTATCAAACAATTTTGGTAAGTTTCAATTTAAGCTGATGCCGGTTGGTGTGCCATTACGTATTGTGGTAACGCATGTGGGCTATATATCTACAAAAAAAGAATTTATCATATCGCCGAAAACCAAAACCATAGATCTTAAAACTATAAATATACAGCGGATAGATCTTTCGCTTAAAGAAGTAGTTATATCGGCAGCGCAAGCCCCTATGCAAATGCACGGTGACACACTTGAGTTTAATGCCAGCGCTTTTAAGTTAGATACCAACGCCGTGATGGAAGACCTGCTGCGTAAACTGCCCGGCGTAACCGTATGGGGAGATGGCGCAATTACTGTAAATGGAAAAACCATTAGCCGGTTATTAGTAGACGGGAAAGACTTTTTTGGCGGCGACAATAAAATAGCGCTCCAGAATATTCCCAAGAATTCGGTGCAAAAAGTACAGGTTTATCAAAACAAAGAAGATAAAGACCCTATTACACCTAAAACCGAAATGAACATTGTGCTTAAGAAGGACAAAAAAGACGGCTTTTTTGGCAAGTTTGGTTTGGGCGGTGGCACCCGCGAACATTATGCCGCCGACGGAATGATTACCTATTTTTCGCCCAAAACACAGGTGGCAGTAGTTGGGGCATATAATAATGTTAACAAAACGGCTTACAATGTAAACACCCTGATGGGTTTTAACTCATTTAAAGGCGAAGGCATAAATAACGATTACCACAGTGATTTTACCCGC
>DATCXS010000047.1:0-2120 GCA_036565645.1 Mucilaginibacter sp. | reverse complement strand
TTTATAGTTGTCGGGCATGCTGCCATAAAAGCCCATACCGCCACCCATGGCAGCCATATCTTTCATACGGCGCATAAACTCATCCATAGTCACCGTAACCGGTAACTCTTCAGGATGCAGACTTTCAATCTCTACTTTGTAAGCCGGTTTGTTAATGGCTTTATCAAAGATCTCTTTCACCTTGTTGCTTTGCTCTTCAGTCAGTACAGTTTCGGGTGCTTCGTCCTTCTTGATTAGCTTATCGGCAACATCGGCATCAACACGTTTTAACTGTGTTTTTTCCAGCTTTTGCTCCAGGTGGCTGATAAAATGATTATCGATAGGCGAATCCATCAACAAAACATCATAACCTTTTTTATTGGCCGATTGAATGAACGCATCCTGTTTTGAAGGATCGTTAGTGTACAGGTATACCAGCTGACCATCCTTATCAGTTTGTGTGCCCTCTACTTTTTCTTTGTACTCGGTCAGTGTAAAGTTTTCTTTAGCCGTATTGGTAAGCAAAGCAAAGTCTTTGGCTTTATCATAAAATTTATCTTCGCTGATGATACCGTATTTTACAAACAGGCCAATATCGGTCCATTTTTCCTCGTAAGCTTTACGGTCGCTTTTAAACAGCTCCGCCAGCTTGTCGCCTACTTTTTTGGTGATATAGCTGTTGATTTTTTTAACATTGCTGTCGGCCTGTAAAAAGCTGCGCGATACGTTCAGCGGGATATCCGGCGAATCGATAACGCCGTGCAACAGCATCAGGAACTCAGGTACAATGTCCTTAACCTCGTCAGTAATAAATACCTGCCGGGAGAATAACTTGATCTTATTACGTTGTATCTCAAAATCCTTTTTCAGTTTAGGGAAATATAGAACACCGGTCAGGTTAAACGGATAGTCGACATTCAGATGGATCCAGAAGAGCGGATCTTCGCTGAACGGATAAAGTTGTTTGTAAAAGTCGAGGTAATCCTCATCCTTCAATTCAGACGGAGCTTTTGTCCAGATAGGGTTAGTATCGTTAATAATGTTATCAACCTCAACACTGGTATATTTTGGTTTGCCCTCTTCGTCGACACCGTCTTCCACCGATTCGGTTTTAGTGCCAAATTTGATGGGCACCGGCAAAAAGCGGCAGTATTTATCTAATATTTCCTGTAAGCGGTATTTGCTTAAAAATTCTTTGCTTTCTTCGTTGATGTGCAGGGTGATCTCGGTACCGCGCTCAGCCAGGCTGCCTTCCGTGATCTCGAATTCTGTACTGCCATCGCAAACCCAATGGGCCGGTTCTGCGCCATCCTGGTATGACAAAGTTTCAATCTCTACTTTATCGGCCACCATAAAAGCAGAATAAAAGCCTAAACCAAAGCGACCGATGATCTCGTTGGCATCTTTAGCCTCTTTGAATTTTTCCATAAACTCGGTAGCGCCGGAGAACGCTATCTGGTTAATGTACTTTTTGATCTCATCGGCAGTCATTCCGATACCGTTGTCAGAGATGGTGATGGTTTTCTTTTCTTCGTCGAAAGCAACTTCAACACGCACATCGCCAAGGTCGCCGTTATATTGACCAAGTGATGCCAGGCGTTTTATTTTTTGAGTAGCATCGACAGCGTTTGATACCAGCTCGCGCAAAAATATTTCGGTATCAGAGTACAGGAATTTCTTAATTATCGGAAAAATGTTTTCGGTGTGAATCGAAATGGTTCCTTTTTCTTGCATAATTTTATTATTGATGTTTAAGATTAATTTATAGTGATAACCTGCAACATCAATGCGCGTTCCAAAGCGGGCGGGGTTGTCAAATTGTCAGTGGATTGTATGTTTTTCGGTTAAACATTCAGGCTGAAATATTTTGGGTCTGTTAATATTGTCAATTAGTCGCTCAAACAAAAATGTTATATTTGACTGATGACAAACCGCAGGCAGCAAATAAAGCAATGGCTAAAAGAGGTGTTGCAAGATAACCTTCGTGACATTTCTTACCGTGCCTTTATTTGGGGCTTCTGAAAAAGATATTCCAAAATGACGAACTATGTTTGTTCAGTTATTACGAATTAATTTGAGCTGTAAAAGCCGCCAGCAAATTTTTCAATCCCTTAATCGTGTCCGCATCGGTAATTGTCCCA
>DATCXS010000136.1:0-8734 GCA_036565645.1 Mucilaginibacter sp. | reverse complement strand
TTATTAACTAAACATGACGTTGAAAAACAAGACCCTAAGATGCCAGCCTATAAAAAGTATTTTATGCATGGTACTTCGCATCACCTGGGATTAGATGTACATGATTATGCCAGCCGATATAAGCCGTTTGAGGTTGGTAACATCCTGACCTGTGAGCCTGGTATTTACATTCCTGCAGAAAACCTGGGTATCCGTATAGAAAACAATATCCTGATAACTAAGGGCGGTAACGTCGATTTAATGGCCGATATTCCAATTGAGGCGGAGCATATTGAGGAGATCATGAATTCGTAGGGATTTCGTAATTCGGATGTTCGATTGCGGATTGATTTTTAACGGGTCAATATCGCTCCACAAAATTATAAAGGTTAAACCCTTCAACCTTTAAAGCTTCGGCAATATCCTGCCGGAGCTTTTTTTTGTCGATACCGGCCATGCGTTTTTGCTGGATGAGCTTGTAAGTCTTTTCGGCCAGCAGGAACTCTTTGCGCG
The DNA here is from genome assembly GCA_036565645.1 of Mucilaginibacter sp. Lineage (GTDB taxonomy): Bacteria > Bacteroidota > Bacteroidia > Sphingobacteriales > Sphingobacteriaceae > Mucilaginibacter. The sequence continues at coordinate 8,242 of DATCXS010000136.1, read as the reverse complement.
TGTTTTTAATGTTTTGAGTAGATAAGATGAACTGCGTTATTTCATCAATGCCCTCATTGGTTGTTGCAATGGTTTTAAAAACCGGTATTTCGAGGGTTTCTTTTTGGTGGATGATCTTTTTCAGATTATTGGCGAAGAGATCAGCATCAGCTCTATCAGCTTTATTAATGATAAAGGCATCGGCAATTTCCATGAGGCCCGATTTGATATTTTGTATCTCATCGCCCGACTCGGGTACCAGGATCACAAAAGTCAGATCGGCTAATCCGGCAATCTCAATTTCAGACTGGCCAACGCCTACGGTTTCAATCAGCACATAATCAAAACCGGCGGCACGCAATACATCCGTCATCTCAATAGTTTTGGCTGATAATCCGCCCAATGAGCCGCGCGTAGCGAGAGAGCGAATAAAAACATCGGGGCTGTTAAAATGATTGCTCATCCGTATTCTGTCGCCTAATAAAGAACCGAAATTAAAAGGAGAAGTGGGGTCGATAGCTAATACGGCAATTTTATTACCCTTGCTTACCAACTGCCCAATCAGGTTATTTACCAAAGTACTTTTACCCGCTCCAGGCGGACCGGTTATACCTATTATAGGTGTGTTTTTGGTAAAGCGCAGGTTTTTCAACAATTCATCAGCACCGGCCAGCTCATTTTCCACAACGGTAAGTGCGCGCGCAACCGATTTAAAATCAGTACTCGAAATGGCCAGTTTATTGCTTGTTGCACGACTCATGATAATACAAATGAATAAAAATATCGCAACATAAATTAATATAATCTTTATAATTGCAGCAAAGCGCTACCATGTCAAAGCCGTCTGTATTAGTCACCTTCGATTCGATGAAGAACCCAAATTCGGGTTATTTCTCGTTTGGCAAGGGGCTGGGCGATGCGCTGATCAAAGAAAACAATAACAGGTTCAAGTTAACCTATTATATGTTTAAAAACACCATCTACTTTTTTAATAAGCTGGTAGATATTATTTACCTGTACCGCCTGCATATTATTTTCTTCCCGTATTATAATAAGTATGATGTGGTACATTTTACCGATCAAACCTGCCGCCTGAAACCTTATCGGGTAAACGGCAAAAAGATCATGACCATTCATGATATTAATAAGGTACATCTGCCGGGCAGCAAGCAGCGAAAGATCAGAAAACACATCAGTAAGCTGCGCTACTATGCATCGCTGTGCGACAGGGTGGTAACTATCTCACAATTTGTTGCTGATGATATCCTGCGGTTTATCCCGGAACTGAAAGATAAATTAAGCGTGATTCATAATGGCGCCGAAAGATTGCTTGTGCCTGAAAATCACGAACCCATATATCGCCCAAAAAAACCTTTTCTGTTTACGGTTGGATTGCTGTCTCCTCAAAAAGGGTTTCATTATATACCATCGCTGTTGCAGGGCAACAATTATGAGTTAGTAATATCGGGTATTGAAACCCCGCATAAGGCTCGCATTATTGAAGAAGCTGAAAAATACAACTGCCTTGACCGTGTAACGATAACCGGGCCGGTCACAGACGGTGACAAAGCCTGGTACTTTCAAAATTGCAGTGCCTTTGTGTTCCCGTCTATTGCCGAGGGGTTTGGCTTGCCGGTTATCGAAGCTCAGCATTTTGGCAAACCGGCGTTCATAGCCAAAGCAACATCGCTACCTGAAATTGGCGGCAGCGTAGCCTATTACTTTGATAACTTTGAACCTGCGCACATGCAGGCTGTTTTTAATGAGGGGATGAAGGATTGGCAGGACAACAATCGCGAAGCAGCCATCATTGAACATGCCAGCCAGTTCAGTTGGGAAAGCTCAGCACGTAAGTATTTGCAATTATATGAGGATGTTTTGAAATAAACTTATTGTTTTTTCTTCCTGTCTTTCCTGTTCTTTTTTAATCGCCAGAACAAAAAGCGCAGCCAGATTTTATTGCCAAAGTGTTTACGCACTAACGCACCACGGTCCTTCTGAAAGACCTTATCTACAGATATACTGGATACGCCGGTCTGATTAAAGTTAGCTACCAGGTAGTCCCTGAATTCAAACCGGTACCTGCCGCTATTGTATAGTTCCATGTTCAGCGCATAGTCGGCAGAGATTTTATAGCGGGTATTGAACTGGTATTTATCAAAAACTGCCCTGGGATAGATCATAGCCTGATGGCAAAGCCCGTATTTGGCAAAGCCATATTCGTTAACCGGGATTGTCGGCCCGCCCAGGGTCATTACGCGGCCATAGTATATAATGTGATCATCGTCCAGTTCATAAGCCAGGTTAGTAAAATCATCAAACAATACATCATCCGCACCTAAAAAATAGACCCAGTCGCCGGTGGCATGTTGGGTGCCTTTGTTCATAGCATCATAAATACCCTCGTCCTTTTCGCTTTTCCAGTAGCCCAGGCGGGTAGCGTTTTGCTCAAGTATGTTAACGGTGCCATCGGTGCTTGCGCCATCAATCACCACAATTTCGAGCGTGGGGTATTTTTGTTGATAGATACTGTCCAGGCAAGCCTGCAAGGTATCTGCAACGTTATAAGTTACTATGATGATAGATATTTTGGGCGCGTTTGCTTTCACAATTTTATGATGTCAATAATTTATAACGAGTACCGTATATTTGAGCCGTACCGTTGATATTACACAAAGTAACGGTTTATACCTATAATATTAAGCATGAAGGTTGCAGGGTTTACATTTATACGCAATGCAGTAAAAAACGACTATCCGGTGGTTGAAGCGATCACCTCTATTTTGCCCATTTGCGATGAGTTTGTAGTGGCCTTGGGCAACAGTGAAGATGAGACTGAGCAGCTGATCCTGGCCATTAACTCGCCGAAAATAAAGATTATCCGCACGGTATGGGATGAGGATTTGCGCGATGGGGGCGCTGTGTTTGCGGTAGAGACCGATAAAGCTTACCGGGCTATTTCGGCCGATGCAGACTGGTGTTTTTATATCCAGGGTGATGAGTGCGTGCATGAAAAATATCTCCCGGTTATTAAAAAGGAGATGGAGCAGAACCTAAACAAAAAGGAGGTTGAGGGGCTATTATTCAAATACCTGCACTTTTATGGGTCATATGATTATTACGGCCATTCGCGCCGTTGGTATCGCCGCGAGATCAGGGTGCTGCGTAATAACAAAGCTATCCATGCCTACCGGGATGCACAGGGTTTCAGGTGGGATGACCGCAAGATTAACGTAAAGCTCATCGACGCTTATATTTATCATTACGGTTGGGTAAAGCCACCCGCAGGGCTGAAAAACAAGCTGCGCAGCTTTAACAAATTTTATCATGACGATGCCTGGATTGAGCAGAATGTACCCGAGACTTTCGAGTTTGATTACAAAAATGCCGACAGGCTGATTCCATTCACCGGTACACACCCTGCAGTAATGCAAAAACGTATTGCCGCCACTAACTGGCAACTGGATATCGACTTTAAAAAGCTGAAAGATAAAATGACTTTTCGCCGCAGGGCGCTGCAAAAAGTTGAAGACCTGACGGGCTGGCGCGTAAGCGAGTATAAAAACTACAAACTGCTTAAATGAAAAAGGTACTGTACTTTTTCCCCGATAATGTAGGCAAGCAAACCGCAGGCAATAAAACGCGCGCCATACAATTGCTCAAATATTTAAAAGAGCGTGGTTATCATGTAGACTTTGTTAGCCTTAAGCATGAAAAAGTTGATCAGGACACCGAGCAGCAAACCATTGATTATTTATTGAATAATAACCTGGCTGATAACGTTTACCTGTTACCGCGCAAACCTGCCAAAGGCAATCCGATAGTTTACTTTTTTAAGAATAAGTTGTGGGATCTGATCTATTACTGGATGGCTTATCCGCTGCGCTCCAACATCCCGACATTTCTGACCATTGCTTTAAAGAACGCTTTTGAGGACATCCTGAAAGCAAATACTTATGATGATATTATCATCAGCTATGTTACCTGTGCAGGTTTGATATCGAACAAATCGTTATTAAAAGGCGCCAAGACTATTATTGATACCCACGATTTTATCACCGCGCAATTCAAGTACAAAAAGAACTTTCATTTGGGTGTTACTTTCCAGGACGAGATCAGTCGCCTGAATAAGTTTGATGAAGTTTGGGCAATATCGCACGAGGAGCAATATGTATTTGGGCAGTTCAGCAAATCAAAAGTGCGGTTAGTGCCGCTGATGATCGATATGGATCATTTGGCAGATAAACCGGCCGTCGTGCCAAAATATGACCTGATCTATGTAGCCAGCGACAATGTACACAATAAACGTTCGGCCGGGTGGTTTTTTGAAAAAGTGTATCCATTGTTACCACATGATTTGAGGATTTGTGTGATCGGGTTGATTAACAAGTCGATACCTGAAAAGTATAAGATTGAGCGGGTGGCTTATGCCGAGCATTTGGATGACTATTATACCGCTTCAAAAGTTGCTTTGTGCCCAATGCTTACCGGTACGGGTGTAAAAGTAAAAGTTGTAGAGGCTCTGGCGCATGGCCTGCCGGTGGTTTGTAACCTGCGCGGTGTAGACGGCTTGCCTAATAAACGCCTGAACGGTTGTATGGTAAGTGATGACCCGGTGGTATTTGCTCAAAATATCATGATATTATTGAACGATAAGGAACTATATGCGCTGCAAAGCGATTTGGCCAAAGAGCTGTTTGATAACAGTTTCAGTAAGGCGGTACTATATCAGGAGTTAGATGCCGCATTTAACTGATGGATATTAAAAACCGCAAATTATTCAGACTTACGCGCTTTGTGCTGCTGAAGCTGCCTGCGGTTTTTAGGTTCTTTGCACTATTGCTTAAGCTTGCTAAACGCCTGTTGCTGATTAAGACCAATGCTATTGGCGTAATAGCAGCACAACAGTAATTAAATAATTACGTTAACTTTGCGCACTTTTATCATATTTAATGAAGACATATTTCAGGCTGCTTTCATTTGCCAGGCCAATTGAAAAATTTGCCATCCCATACATCATAACCACGTTGTTGTATGTGTTTTTCAGCACGCTCAATATAGCTTTGTTGATACCCTTATTACAGACTTTATTTTCAGAACCAAGTCAGTCTGGATGTACTACCGTTGCTGCTAAGGCGGTAACCGTGAAACCGCACCTTACCGACCTGAGTGCTACTTTTAATTATTATACGCATTACTTCATCCAGCACTATTCGGCCTGGACCACATTGCAATTTGTTTGCGCAATATTGGTAGCATCGGTAATATTAGGCAATTTCTTCAGATACCTTTCGCAACGCATTATGGAAAATCTGCGTGTGCATACTTTATTGAATTTTAGAAAAGCAGTTTTTGATAACGTTATGGATCTGCACCTGGCTTACTTTAACAATGAGCGTAAGGGCGATATTATTTCGAAAGTAGCTTCAGATGTGCAGGTGGTTCAATATTCGGTTACGGCCACCTTGCAGGTTATTTTCAAGGAGCCTGCCCAATTGATCTTTTTTGTGGTGACGCTCTTTGCTATCAGCGCCAAGCTTACTATTTACTCGTTGCTGGTGATACCGGTATCTGCCTTTATTATATCCCGTATTGTAAAACGTCTTAAAGCACAGGCAATAGCTTCTCAGCAAAGTTACGGCAATATGATAAGCTATCTTGACGAAGCCCTAAGCGGTATAAAGATCATCAAAGCATTTAACGCAACGGGTTTTATTAAAGGCCGCTTTAATCAGGAGAACGAGCATTACTCAAAAATATCCCGCTCTATGGCCCGCCGTCAGCAGCTGGCATCGCCGGTATCCGAGACATTGGGCGTTATCATGATAGCTTGCATCGTATTATATGGGGGATATCTGATCCTCACTAAACAATCTGGTAATTTAACCGCTGCGGCATTTATTACCTATATTGCTATGTTTTCGCAGGTTACCCGCCCGGCAAAAGCAATATCCGACTCATTCAGTAATATCCACTCCGGCATAGCCGCAGGCGAGCGTGTATTAGCCCTGATTGATGAAAAACCACAGGTTACTGACTCGCCTGATGCTGTAGCTATTAATGGTTTTAACGAAGGTATCCATTTTAAAGACGTAAGCTTTGCCTACGGCGAGCGCCAGGTATTATCAAATGTAAACCTGACCGTACCGCGTGGTAAAACGGTGGCGCTGGTTGGTCCGTCGGGTGGTGGTAAATCAACAATGATGGATCTGATACCGCGCTTTATGGATCCGAAATCGGGGGCTGTTTATGTCGACGATAAGGATATCAAACACGTTACCGCGCATTCGCTGCGTGCATTAATGGGTACGGTTAATCAGGAATCTGTCCTGTTTAACGATACCATTTATAATAACATAGCGTTTGGCAAGCCCGAAGCAACAAAAGAAGAAGTTGAAGCAGCGGCGCGCATAGCCAATGCCCACAACTTTATCCTGGAAACTGACGAAGGCTATAACACCAACATCGGCGACCGGGGTACCAAGCTTTCGGGCGGCCAGCGCCAGCGCATCTGTATTGCCCGTGCTGTACTGAGCAATCCGCCTATTATGTTGTTGGATGAGGCGACATCGGCCCTGGATACCGAATCAGAAAAACTGGTGCAAGAGGCTTTAAATAACCTGATGAAGAATCGTACCTCGCTCATTATTGCTCACCGTTTAAGCACTATCCAAAATGCGGATATTATTGTGGTGTTAGAGGGCGGCAGGATTGTTGAGCAAGGCAGCCACCAGGAACTGATTAACCAAAATGGCCTATACCGTAGGCTGATAAATATGCAAACCTTAGGTAATTAGCAGATGGAAAAGCGCGACCCTAATTATCAAACCCAATCGCCGGTATTGTTCATAATTTTTAGCCGTACCGATACCTCATTACAAGTACTTGAGCGGATAAGATACGCCAAGCCGCCGCGCATTTATATAGCTGCCGATGGTGCCAGAACAACCGTGCCCGGCGAAGACGTTAAATGTGCTGAAACCAAGGCTGCAGTTATGTCCGGTATTAATTGGGATTGCGAAGTAAGAACGCTTTTCAAGGAAGAAAACGTTGGCCCCAAGATCGCCATATCATCGGCTATAGACTGGTTTTTTGCTAATGAGACCGAAGGCATTATCTTAGAGCACGACTGCCTGCCTGCTCATAGTTTTTTCTGGTATTGCGACAGACTGCTGGAAAAATACCGGTATGATACCCGGATTTGGTTAATTTCGGGCAGTAACTTATTGAAAGGTAAGAAATGGGGTGATGCATCTTACTATTACTCGCATTTAACCAATGGCTGGGGTTTTGCAACTTGGAAACGCTCATGGGATATGTACGATGTGAACCTTTCGCAGTTTGAAGAAAGCGAGGTTCGGGGTTACCTCGAAAAGATCTTTACCGATAAAATGATTATCGGCCAGTGGGAGAAGCTTTTCAGAGAAACCAAATCAGGCAAAATAAATACTTGGGATTACCAGGCAACCTTTGTACATTTTTTTAATAATTGCCTAAATATTATCCCCAATCAAAATCAGGTGAGTAATATTGGGTTTGGTGAAGGGGCCGAGAATACGCTCAATGCCGATCACGCCTTCGCCGCAATTTCGCTTGAAGAAATGGATAATATCATCCACCCCAAACTTATGCTGCCCCAAAAAGAGGCCGATCATGAAGTTTTACTGCTTGAGTTTCTCCCCGCTATCGAGCATCAAAAAAGTTTAAGGAAGCATAACTCGGCTCGCCGCAAGTTTAAGCGCTGGCTAAAATCGCTTTTTAAAAAATCATAATAATTCAATTGATTTGCTGATACTTTTTAGCTCTCAATTGGCATGTTGTAGTGCCCGGCGTGACCATTAAACAAAAAAAGCCACCCGAACCAAACGGATGACTTTCCTAATATATTATGAGATCAGTTTATATTACAAGTGTACTCCAAACCCTAATTGGAATGCGTGGCTATGGTAGGTTGGAACATAGGCATTGCCATTAGCAGCCGTACCACTTAAATCGAACGAGTAACGGGTATGAATGTTAAATGATTTAGTAACGTCAATACCTAATCCTAACACACCTTGATAGCGTAGGTTGATACCGCCATACTCATACCTTTCGCGCAGAGCTGCAGGAAAATCGCCATTATATTTATTACTGGCTGATACAAGATATGAAACCTGCGGACCTAAATAAAGGCTAAAAATACTACCGGTATCAAATTTAGCTAAAACCGGCAGCTCAACAGCCTGCAGGCGTTGTGAATATTCGCCGGACGGGGTAGCTG
>DATCXS010000425.1:0-3895 GCA_036565645.1 Mucilaginibacter sp. | reverse complement strand
AGATAAACTGATCAGTAAAGATTACGTAACCCGCGTTATTAAAACGCTTTCTGCCGATGATATGCAAGGGCGCGGCACTTTTACACCCGGCATAGAAAAAGCAGCCCGGTTTATTGAGGGCGAATTTAAAACCATCGGGCTTAAACCGATGGAAGGGAATACCGGCTATCGGCAAAACTTTTCCATGATCCGCACTACGCCTATTCGCTCTGATGTAAACATCAATGGTGTAATGGTTTCGCCGGATAACATCGCCGTGGTGTCGGCAACCTCGTTCAATTGGTCAAAACCAGGTGATGCGGAAGTTATTACCGTTACCCCGGATATGGATTTTGCAAAAGATTATCGCAGCTATCTGAGCAAAGGAAAAAACCTGATCGTACTGATCGACCCTAAGTTTGAAAGTTTTTTTAAACGATTGCAGCGCTATACCCGTGTTAAAACCGCTTTTAAAGATGCTCCCGTTCCGCCACCGGTGGTTTTGGTGTTGGGTAAGTTTGATAATGTAAGCTCATTCAATGTTGCGCATGAGGTAAAACGCGAGGAGTTGCCGTTATTTAATGTCGCGGGGATTATCCCCGGGAAAACCAGGCCAAATGAATACGTAGTTTTCTCGGGACATTATGACCATTTGGGTATTGTTAAAGGCAATGAAGTAATGCAGGGCGACAGCATTGCTAACGGCGCTGATGACGATGCATCAGGTACCACGGCGGTTATTACCCTGGCCCGGTATTTTAAGCAGCTTGATAACAACGCCCGGACATTGATATTTGTGGCCTTTACCGCCGAGGAGATTGGCGAATTTGGTTCAGCCTATTTTGCTAAGACTGTCGACCCGGACAAAGTAGTGGCCATGTTTAACATCGAAATGATTGGCAAGGCCTCTAAATGGGGCACTAATTCGGCTTTTATTACCGGTTTTGAGCGATCTGATTTTGGCACCATATTGCAAAACAACTTAACACAAACCCAATTTAAATTTTATCCTGATCCGTACCCGGATCAAAACCTGTTTTATCGCAGCGATAATGCCTCATTAGCTGAAGTAGGCGTTCCGGCGCACACTATTTCAACCGATCAGATAGACCGTGATAAGCTGTATCATACGGTAAAAGACGAGCTAAGCTCGCTGGATGTAAATAACATCACGGCCACTATCAAAGCCATTGCCTTAAGTTCAAGGACTATTATTTCGGGTAAGGATACCCCGACAAGGGTGCCGAAAGTGAAGTAATTAAAACACTTGTGTATAGATATTTCCCTACGGTCGAGAATGACATCGAGGTAATGAACAAATGTTACAATTCTTTCCGCATGATATAATCGTTCAAAACATATTTATCAAAAGGGATATCTATCTCGTGGTCAATTACAAATCCCATTTTCTGATAAAAACCAAGCGCAGGGTTTTGCCGGTGAACATTCAGCTCAATAATGGCGCCGCCCGTAGCTTTTACACGTTTAAAGATCTCATTTAAGAGCGCCTTGCCCACTCCCTTGCCCTGCGTTGCCGGGAGGCTGTACAATTTATGCAGGTGGTAAATTTCAGGAACTTTGTCGTCGAGCGAATAAGCGGCAAAGGCCAGCGGCTGTTTATCGTCAAACAAAAGCAAAAAAGTTTGCTCGCCGTTAGCAATCTGTTTACTCAGGGTTTCGACCGAATAACGATCGGCCAACATAAACTCAATTTGTTCAGGTTCTAAAATAGGCGAGTAGGTTGGCCACCATATTTCATGTGCCAATTGTTTGATAATTTCGGAATCATCAGGCCCCGCTTCTCTTATCGTATACATTGGTAAAAATCAGACTAATCTCTGACCGGCTAATCTCTAACTCTCAATGATTTTCTTCCGGATCAATGTGTGGCTCAACAGCGGGCATGTCTGTCTGACCGATGGCAAAATAATGCTTTAGCTCATCCAGCGTTGACGAATTAGTGGCCAGATCCTTAATGATCTTGCCTTTTTCCATCAGCAGGATACGGTCGCAAACATCCGTAATGTGGTTAAGGTCATGGCTGGAAACAATGGTAGTAACTCCATCAGAAACCTGATCTTTAATCAGTTTTTTTAAGCGGAATTGTGTAGTGGGGTCGATATTGGCAAAAGGCTCATCCAGCATCAGCAGTTCGGGCTTTTGCAGCAAACATGATACAGCGCCCACCTTGGCCTGGTTGCCTTTAGACAGATCGCGGATGTATTTGCCGCGCTTCAAGATCTCGCCGTTAAAAAAGTCGGTATAACCTTCCAAAAAATCGTCGACATGCGCATGCGACAACTGGTGCAGCCCGCCGATGAAATAAAAATACTCTTCGGGTGTAAGGTAATCGATCAGAAAACCCTCGTCCAGATATGCGGCGGTATAGTTTTTCCATTTTTCGCCACCCGCTACCGGCTCGCCGTTGGATGTTACCTGTCCGGTGTCCGGGCGGATCAGATCCAAAATCATGCGGAAAAGCGTGGTCTTACCGGCACCGTTGTTGCCCACCAGGCCAATGCTCTCGCCTTTATTTATCTCTAATTGCGGGATGTTTACGACAATAACACCGCTATATACTTTTTTAAGGTCTTCTATTTGTATCATCCTTATTTGTTTCTAAATCCTTCCAGTACAGAAAATTTGCGTTTGTGAAAATCAGCCTCCAGGAAATTTATAAAGAGGCTGCGGGTTAATATGCCGGCCAAGCCACAGGCCCCTAATACAGCAAGCGCCAGATCGGGGTAGCCTAACCATCTAAGCGGCAGGTAAACAATAAATGGCGGCAAAAACAGCAGGAACGATAAGATAAATTGCGATGCACCTACACCCTCCCAGTTAAATGATGCGCCCTTGCTCAGGTCAATACGTTTGCCGTTGCGATTGGCAAAGTAAAGTACAATGTTGGTGGTTACGCCTAAGTTCCATAAATACATCATGAAATGGATCAGCAGGATACGCCAGCCAAAATATACGTAGGGTGTAGTAAGTATAAATGCCACGGTTGACGCTGCTGTAAACAGCAGATACTTCCCCTTTAAAAAGTCTGAAAAGCTTACTTTGCTTACCATCAGCCCGTCAAAATGCGAAGCCTGCCAGCTATACATAAATTGTCCGTAATTGATGATGAAAAAACCGGTCATAAACAAGCCCACAAAAACTTTTGAACCTTCACTGCCTCTAAGCCCCGGATTAGCATAAAAAATCAATCCGTAAAAAAGAAAAAACAGCGACATAGTAAGAGCCGACCGCGGGCGTTTATTGCGCAGGATAAGCTTAACCTCATTTGCTACCAGGTCGCCTACAGGGCCAAAGCTGTTTAATATCGGGAACTCTGTACTGCTTTTGTATTTATCCTTTTTGGTACTCAGCTCTTCCAGATAAAGGTTTTTTTTGAGGTATAAAAAGTTGAAATAAAACATAAATATACCCAAGGCCAGCGGTATCAGCGCCAGTGCGGGTGCCTTTAGCATGTTTCCAAAAAACAGGTAAGATATATTGCGGATGGAATACAGATGCCATTTAAAATCGCACATTACCAGCAAGATCAAAAAAGCGGTGAATATTAAAAATATCCAGCCATTTAAATTTGATTTACGTTTGATGTACAGCGCCAGGTAGTTGTTAAATATGGACAAACCTATGAGCGCTATGATGAAACTAAAAGCAGCCAGTCCGCCGGCTAAAGGCAATATCTGCTTAAAAATAAATGGCCAGAACAGCAGGAACGGCCACAGGTTAAATACCGAAAACAGGGATGTAAAAGTCAGGTAGCCTACAATAGTGTTTCGTTTAATGGGTAACTGCAGGTAAGGCTGTACGCGCAGCGTCGGCAATTCTTGCAGCTGTATTCTTGAAAACAGTTCGCCCAGAAAATAGATGAGCACAAAACCGCAAAAAGTGAAGATTACCGGAT
>DATCXS010000097.1:0-6951 GCA_036565645.1 Mucilaginibacter sp. | reverse complement strand
ACCAAGTCCGTGAACATCGAAGTTAAGGGCGAAATTCTCGAATTGAAAAACACCATTAATACGATGGTGGATCAGCTAAACTCCTTTTCTTCGGAAGTAACACGTGTAGCGCTCGAAGTAGGTACTGAAGGTAAACTGGGTGGGCAGGCAAAGGTGCCGGGCGTTGCAGGTACCTGGAAGGATTTGACCGATTCTGTAAACCGTATGGCAGGCAACCTTACCTCGCAGATGCGGAATATAGCCGGGGTAACTACTGCGGTAGCTAATGGTGACTTATCCAAGAAGATCACCGTAGATGTAAAGGGCGAAATGCTGGAACTGAAGAAAACTATCAATACCATGGTAGACCAGCTCAACTCGTTTGCATCTGAAGTAACGCGGGTGGCGCTTGAAGTAGGTACCGAGGGTAAGTTAGGCGGGCAGGCACGTGTAAAAGACGTAGGTGGCGTATGGGCCGATTTGACCGATTCTGTAAACCAGATGGGTAGTAATTTGACCGACCAGGTACGTAATATAGCAGGTGTGACGACAGCAGTAGCCAAAGGCGACCTTTCCAGAAAGATAACGGTTGATGCCAAAGGCGAGTTGCTGGAACTAAAAAACACCATCAATACCATGGTGGATCAGCTAAACTCATTCTCGTCCGAAGTAACCCGCGTGGCGCGTGAGGTAGGCTCGGAAGGACAATTGGGAGGCCAGGCCAATGTGCCGGGCGTAGGCGGTACCTGGAAGGACTTGACAGATTCGGTAAACCAAATGGCGGGTAACTTAACCGGCCAGGTGCGTAACATAGCCGAGGTAACCACTGCGGTGGCTAAAGGCGACTTATCTAAAAAAATTACGGTTGACGTACAAGGCGAAATGCTGGAATTGAAGATCACCATTAATACCATGGTTGATCAGCTCAACTCATTTGGTTCTGAAGTAACGCGTGTGGCGCGTGAGGTAGGTTCGGAAGGGCAATTAGGCGGACAGGCCAATGTGCCGGGTGTAGGCGGTACGTGGAAGGATTTAACCGATTCGGTAAATAAAATGGCCGACAACCTTACCTCGCAGGTGCGTAATATTGCTGAAGTAACAACAGCGGTGGCCAAAGGTGATTTGTCGCGTAAGATAACGGTAAACGCCAAAGGCGAGTTGTTGGAATTGAAGGATACCATTAATACAATGGTAGACCAGTTACGTGGTTTTGCATCCGAAGTAACGCGTGTAGCGCGTGAGGTGGGTTCTGAAGGTCAGTTGGGTGGGCAGGCCAATGTGCCTGGTGTGGATGGAACCTGGAAGGATTTAACCGATTCGGTAAATAAAATGGCGGGTAATCTAACTGCTCAGTTAAGAAATATAGCGGATGTATCTATAGCTATTGCGAATGGCGACTTATCTAAGAAAATTACGGTTGACGTAAGGGGTGAAATTTTGCAGCTTAAGGAAACTATCAATACGATGGTTGATCAGTTGCGGGGCTTTGCATCTGAAGTAACACGTGTGGCGCGTGAGGTTGGTACTGACGGTAACCTGGGTGGTCAGGCTTTTGTGCCCGGCGTAGCGGGTACCTGGAAGGATTTGACAGATTCGGTGAATCAGATGTCGTCGAACCTGACCTCACAGGTGCGCAATATTGCTGAGGTAACCAAGGCGGTGGCCGGCGGCGACTTATCTAAAACGGTAATCATCGACGTTAAAGGCGAGATCATGGACTTAAAGAACACCATTAATACAATGGTGGACCAATTAAACTCTTTTGCGTCCGAAGTAACGCGTGTGGCACGTGAGGTAGGTACCGAGGGCAAACTGGGCGGGCAGGCACACGTAAAAGGCGTAGGTGGTACCTGGAAGGACTTAACCGATTCGGTGAACCAGATGGCATCAAACTTAACCGGGCAGATACGCGGTATAGCTAAAGTGGCAACCGGTATCGCTAAAGGTAATTTGAAACAACGCTTGTCTATTAATGCTTTGGGCGAGGTGGCGCAGCTAACCGATACTATTAATGAAATGATCGATACACTTGCCGTCTTTGCCGATGAGGTAACTACCGTAGCGCGTGAGGTAGGTGTGCAGGGCCGCCTGGGGCGGCAAGCCAGTGTGCCGGGCGCATCAGGTACCTGGAAAGATTTGACAGAGAACGTAAACCAGCTGGCGCAAAACCTTACCGTGCAGGTGCGTTCCATATCAGAAGTAGCCTCGGCAGTAACCAAAGGCGACTTAACGCAAACTATTCGTGTAGACGCCAAAGGCGAGTTAGAGGCGTTAAAGGATACGATTAATCAAATGATTGCCAACCTGAAAGGAACAACCTTACGTAACCACGAACAGGACTGGCTCAAATCCAATTTGGCCAAATTTGCCCAAATGCTTCAGGGGCAGCGTGACCGAAACGCCGTAGCTAACAAAGTACTGTCCGAACTGGCCGAGTTGGTAAATGCCCGTTACGGCGCATTTTATATTTTACAGCAGCCGGAAATATTTGACGAGCCGAAGCTTAAGCTATTTGCCGGTTATGCGCAGAAAAGTAAAAAACTGATTGACCAGCAATTCTCTATGAGTGAAGGCTTGGTTGGTCAATGCGCTACCGATAAAGAACGTATCAGGTTATCTAATGTGCCGGGCGAATATTTGCAAATCAGTTCGGGCATTGGCAGTGCAGCACCTATTGACCTGGTGATATTACCGGTATTGTTTGAAAATAATGTAAAAGCGGTAATTGAACTGGCATCTTTCGAAAATTTCAGTGATACGCATATCGACTTTTTAGACCAGTTGACAGAAAGTATCGGTATCGTATTAAATAATATTGAAACCAATACCCGTACTGAAGAATTATTGGCACAGTCGCAATCGCTGGCAGGCGAACTTTCAGCCCAACAGGAAGAATTAAGAAGGGCCAATGATGAACTGCACGATAAAGGCCGTTCATTGGAGGAAAAAGCAGAGCAGTTGACCCTCACATCCAAATACAAATCTGAATTTTTGGCGAATATGTCGCATGAATTGAGGACACCACTCAATAGTTTGCTCATATTGGCCCAACAGCTTTTTGAAAATCCGGAAGGGAACCTTACCGAAAAACAAAGAATGTTTGCCAAAACAATCCATTCTTGCGGCGACGATTTGATTCAATTGATCAATGACATTCTCGATCTGTCTAAAATCGAGTCCGGCGTTATTGCTGCTGATGTGATGCCTGTCAGTTTCAAAGAAATTATCTCCTTTGCTGAATCGACCTTCAAGCCTATTTCGGAGGCTAAGAACCTCAAATTTGAGATCGAATTAGAGGAGACCTTGCCAGAATTGATGGAAACGGATATGCAGCGGCTAAATCAGATCTTAAAGAACCTGCTTTCTAATGCCTTTAAATTTACCGAAAAAGGCCGTGTTAAGCTACATATTTTCCGTTTGGGTCATGGGCAGGAAAATCCGCTTGAGCATGATGCGGTGATTGCCTTCTCTATTGAGGACTCCGGTATCGGTATCTCTCAAGATACCCAGGGCATAATCTTTGAGGCTTTTCAACAGGCCGAAGGCTCTACCAGTCGTAAATATGGCGGTACCGGCCTTGGCCTGTCTATCAGCAAGGGCTTTGCGGAGTTACTGGGCGGTACCATCACCGTAGGCAGCGAACTGGGTAAAGGAAGTACTTTCACGCTGTACCTGCCATTAAAGTACAAAGCAGAAAAAATGGCGGCCGTTAAAGTTAAAGAGCCCCATGTAGTGCCATACCTTCGTGCCAGTATGATTGATACGCCAGAGGTGGTAATTGACGATGATCGCCATAATATTACTGCCGAAGATAAAGTATTACTGATAGTAGAGGATGACCTGCGGTTTACCAAGATATTGATAGACAAAGCTCATGACTTCGGCCTGAAGGTAGTAGTTGCAATTACCTACCTGGAAATATTTGACAATATCATAAAATACAACCCGGTTGCCATTACCCTGGATGTGAATTTGCCGGAGTCGAATGGCTGGAAACTTTTAAAATTGCTTAAAACAGATATTAACTTACGTCATATTCCGATCCACGTAATTTCGGGCGAGGATAATAGGCAGATGGCCCTGAAGTTTGGTGCCCGCTCATTTAACTTGAAGCCATTGTCCAACGTTTCACTGGATGAACTGATCAGCGGTATTGTTAACTTTAATTTGCATACTAAAAAGAACGTACTGATTATTGAGGATAATGAAAACGAATTACAAAGGCTAACCGACCTGCTATCCAATGACCGGATTGAAGTTTTTAGTGCAACCACGGCGAAAAAAGCATTAGCGGTTTTAAAAAAGGAACTATTTGATTGTGTTATACTGGATTACGTATTGCCGGATGCCAATGGTATAGAGTTGCTCAATAAAATCAATTTACTAAAGCAGCCGCAAACTACGATCATCCTGCACTCTGCCCGCGATTTTACTCAGGATGAACTTATTCAATTAAAACGTCTGAACCATAAAATCGTTACTAAAACTCCTGCCTCGCACATACAATTGCTTGAGGATATCCTGGTTTTGCTCCATATAGATAAAAACTTCATTAGCGAAAGTAAATTGAAGCTGATAGACAGCATCCGGGATAAAGCAGATGTGCTGGATGGTAAAAAGGTGTTGGTGGTGGATGACGATGTGCGCAACCTGTTTGCGCTGACTGCAGTATTTGAACGCTCGAAAATTGAGGTTATTACCGCTGAAAGTGGCCGGGAGGCACTTGAGATGCTTAATGAAGACAAAACAATTGATATTGTACTGATGGATATCATGATGCCTGAAATGGATGGTTATGAGACGATACAATTCATCCGTAAAGAACCTAAATATAAAAGCCTGCCCATTATTGCTGTTACCGCAAAGGCAATGATTGGAGACAGGCAAAAATGTATTGCGTCAGGTGCGTCAGATTATATCACCAAGCCGGTTAAAACCGATCAGTTGTTGTCTTTGATGCGTGTATGGCTGATCAAATAATTATAAGATGCCGGTAAAAATACTTTTAGTAGATGATAACGAAAACAACCTGCTTTCCATCGAGGTGGTGCTGGAAAAGGAGAATTATGAATTCTACCGCGCGACATCGGGCCGGGAGGCCTTGCGCATTTTATTAAAAGAAGAAGACTTCACGCTAATTTTGCTGGATGTGAAAATGCCGATCATGGACGGTTACGAAACTGCTGAACTGATCTATCAACGGGATAAACTAAAAAGGATCCCGATCATTTTCATTACCGCTCATGATTACGAAGAGGCAGCTGTATTCAAAGGTTATCGCGCCGGTGCAGTTGATTTTATCCGCAAGCCATTTAATCCGGAAATATTACGCTCTAAAGTAGCCGTGTTTACCGAACTGTATCGAAAAAATCAGTTATTGGGTCAACAGGAGGAGAAACTACAAGCTATTAATAGCGAACTGTTACAATTGAACCATGAGTTAGAAAAAAGAGTATTGGAGCGAACGATCGAGTTAGAAAAGTTGAACGTCGAACTCACCGCGCTTAATTCTTCTAAAGATAAATTTCTTTCGGTAATCTCCCACGATCTGCGTAATCCGTTGACCTCCCTGCTTGCTTCGTCTGCCAACCTTGATCGTGATGCCGAAAAGCTAAAGCCGGAACAGATAAGAATGTTTTCCGGAATTATCAATCGTACTTCGCAAAAAATATTGAATCAGCTAAATGAACTGGTCGACTGGGCCAAGGAGCAGCGAGAAAAGCCTTATTTCAATCCTCAGAAATTTGAGCTGCGCAAGGGGGTGGAGGAATCGCTCGAATTATTAAAAGCCAGTGCTCTGCAAAAACGTATCCAGTTAGATAATCTGGTGCCCCGGGGTATCCATGTGCGTGCAGATGTCATGATGTTTCGTTCGATATTGCAAAACCTGGTAACGAATGCCATTAAGTTTACTCCGGAAGGCGGTAAAAATGTTATCGTGAGCGCTGTCATAAAGGGTAGCGGGGTCGAGATATGTGTGAAAGACTTTGGAGTGGGTATGCCGAAAGAAAAAAAAGAAGTGCTGTTTGATAAGATGAATTCAACCTCGCACGTTGGCACTAATTCAGAAAAAGGCACCGGTTTGGGATTGTTATTGGTAAGGGATTTTATTATCCAGCACGGAGGAACCATACATGTAGAAAGCGATTCACAGACAGGTACCTGTTTTTTATTTATGTTGCCAAAAATTGAAAATTGAACATGCCGGCTAATTGCATAAGAGAGAGAAGTAGAATATAATATTTGCAGATACACAAATAGAGTAATGACGGAAATCCAATCAAAAAAAATAATATTGTTTGATGACGATGAAGATATCTTATTGATCTGTTCATATATCCTCAATAAAGACGGTTGGGATGTGCATACTTTTACCGATTGCACACAGGTGATCGAAAGGGTCAGCAGCATTATGCCAGCCGTTATTTTGATGGATAATTGGATACCTGACGTGGGCGGTATAGAAACAACGCAGCAATTAAAAAGTCATCCTAAATTAAAAGATATACCTGTAATTTATTTTTCTGCCAACTGGGATATTCACCAGCTTGCAGAAATTGCCGGTGCGGAAACTTACCTGGCTAAGCCTTTTAATCTTGACGATCTTTTGAAAAAAGTTAATGATTTTTGCGTGCTCCCAACTTAAAATTGAATTGATTTTGGATCAGTCGGGGAAAGAAAATACTGTTTTAGTAAAACATTAATCCATTCAAACAGTAGTAGTTATAGTATTAACTAAAATTTACCGCTATGTATTATCAAAGTTATTATTGGGGAATGAACTGGATATGGTGGTTTGTCTGGATTATAATACTGATCTGGATTTTTGCTATTCCTTACCGCATTCCCGGTCAGCGATTAAGCAGGCATGATCACCTGTCTATCTTGAAACGACGCTTTGCGAGTGGCGAAATTGACCAAAAGGAATACGAGGAAAAAAAGGCGATTTTGGAAAAGAAATAAAGTTTTAAT
>DATCXS010000217.1:0-7791 GCA_036565645.1 Mucilaginibacter sp. | reverse complement strand
CTTAGGAACCTCAAAAAGCTCTTAATCAATCAAACAGATTTATATCAAACTGAAAAGCGGTACATTCATAAAAGTGGACAAGTTATTTGGGTACATCTAATTGTTTCCGTAGTGAGAGACACTGACAAAAATGCTCTGTTTTTCATCACCCAAGTACAAGATATTACCCAGCGCAAGCACTTTGAAAATAAGTTAAATGAGCAGAATCAACATCTGACAAATCTTTGTTTACATCTGACCCAACAAAACACAAAATTAAATGAATTCAACCAGATCGTTTCCCATAACTTGAGAGTTCCTGTTGGCAACATCCAGTTACTTTTAAATTTATATAACCAAGAGAAAGACAGCAATAAGAAAAATAAACTAATGCAGATGTTGCTCAACTGCTCAGCTAACCTGACGGCTCTTTTAAATGACCTAATTTCAATGCTCAAGATGAAGTCTTTAAAAGACTTAACTCAGGAACGAGTCGTTTTTCAAGATATTCTTAATAAAGCAAGTTGTATGTTGATTGCTGTCATACAGGATCGACATGTACAAATAGAAAATGACTTTCAGGTTGCGGAGATTAGTTATATACGAATTTACCTTGAAAGTATAATTATTAACCTGTTAAGCAACGCAATAAAGTACAGTGCTGTGGAAAGAACTCCAACGATTAAGTTCAGAACGTTTCAAGAAAAAGGAAACCTGATTCTGGAAGTATCAGATAATGGGGTGGGTATTGATTTGGAAAATTATCATGACCAAATATTTAAATTAAATCAAACGTTTCACGGCCACCCTGAAGCTAAAGGGCTGGGCCTATATATGATTAAAAATCATATTGAAAGTTTAGGAGGAAATATTAGCGTTTCTAGCACTGTTAATATCGGATCAACATTTCACATCGACTTTGGAAAACTACAGCCTTAATGAGAATGAAGAATAGGGTTACCTCGAAGAAATGGATGCTTTTCAAAATATTCTATAGCATGCTAAGCTAGTAGTATGCCAAATTATGTGCGGGTAACCGGCGTCCACCCTGCATTTACTAGTTAATCTTATCTACAATAAATCACATTACTTCCATCATTGAAGTGGAATTGGTATGATGAAGTTATTAGTTCAAGTTAGATTTTACCACCTATAAAAGCTAATATTTGAATAGTCCTGAGTAAATATAACTATTACTTCGCGACAGGCACAGAAAATGGGACTTAGTTACCCCTTTTGTCGAAAAAAAAGCGTAACAATGCCGTTCAGCTTTTAAAAGACCGCTAAAAGATTAAGTTCTCTTATCATTCTCTCCTCAAAGTTAACTTCACATCAGCATACAGTTCACTTCGTTTCAAGGTAGTATACAAAACCAGGGTATCCCTATCGGGAGCCTCCGCAGCTTTTATATCTCCACCTTGACTTTAATGTTACCGTTCAGCAGTAAGTCTGTTCGGCGATTTCTAAGCTACAATGCCAGTATCTTGTGAAGCATTCTTCCAATCGCTCTGTCGAGCTTCTTTTGGGAGACAACTCACTCTATTCGCGTAGGATGGTTCGCGAGTATTTGTTTTCTTTTAACCCCGGCTGTTCAGTTTTTGCCGATGATCCAAATCAATGACGTAAAAGTCAGGAAAAGTGATCCAAAGTGATCCGCTTTTCATGTATTTGTGTTTTAGATGCTTGTATTTCAATGGGTTAAGCTTTTCGGGTGATCCAAAGTGATACACACACACGGTGGATCACGGCACCACCATGCTGGGCCAGGTGCTCCCTGCGTCTGTCGCCAGGCCACGCGCTGGCACAAACATGCAATCCTTATTTCTTTTCTATAAATTTGATCTATGAAAAAATTCATCCGTGGTTTTGGCTATGCCTTTAACGGATTGGCCCATGCGGCTAAAACGCAGCTTAATTTCAGGGTGCATTTGGTAGTTGCGCTGATTGCCGTTTATACGGGATATGCCTTGCACATTGCTACCAACGAGTGGCTGTGGATTGGGTTCTGCATTGCCCTGGTACTTATGACCGAACTGCTTAACACCGCGTTCGAGTTTTTAACCGACCTGGTATCGCCAGAATATAATAAAACCGCCGGACACGTCAAGGACATGGGAGCGGCCGCGGTGGTCATAGCAGCACTGTTTGCGCTGGTTACCGGCACGGTTATCTTCTTACCCAAAATATGGTTGCTTATCCATGCTGCATAAAACACGGGGCATAGTGCTTAAGACCACTGATTATGGCGAAACCAGTGTCATTACCCAGATATTTACGGAGAAGCTGGGGCTGCAATCGTACATTATTAATGGCGTAAAAAAAGCCAGGGCCAGGATCAGTCGTAACATGCTCCAGCCATTGCATTTGCTGGATATGGTAGTATACCATAAAAGCTCGGGTAACGTGCAGCGGATAGCTGAATTAAAGACCTCGCCGGTACTGCACAGTATCCCTTACGATGTTATTAAAAGCAGCATGGCCATGTTCCTGAACGAAGTGCTGTACAAATGCATCCGCCAGCAAACAGCTGATGAGAGCTTGTTTGATTTTGTATTCAGCACCATCGAATGGCTGGATCATCAAACTATCGGTCTAACAAATTTCCACTTACTTTTCCTGACCCAGCTTACCCGCTACCTGGGTTTTTATCCCGACAGGCACCTGGCTAATGAAGCCGATTATTTTGACTTAAAAAACGGAGTGTTTATCAGATATAAACCGGAGGGATTATTGTATTTGTCGCCGCCGCATACCCAAAATTTCAACAAGCTGCTGCAATGCAATTTTGAGAATCTGCCCAACTTAAAGTTTAGCAATGACGAGCGGCGATACCTGATAGCTAAGCTGCTGGAATATTATGCCTTACACATTGAAGGGTTCGGCAATATCCGCTCGCACGAAATACTGGAAGATGTACTAAGCTGATTTGCCCTGTAACCCCAAAACTTTCTTTTTTATAAAGTCGATTGATGAGTCGGGCAGTTGTGCGCCTCCGGTTTGGATCAGGCTGCCGTTGTTATTGATTTTCAGCTCGGCGTTCAAATTTCCGTCGATGGTGACGCGCAGCGTTTCGTGATCCTTTACTACCCGGCAATCTACCTCCCGACCAGAGTAGTTGATCTCGAATTCATATTTCCCGTCTTTTTCTGCAGGGGTTGTGTCTTTAGGTTCAATCATGGTTTGATGTTTTATTGTATAACACCATAACCAGGCCATTGGTTTTGATCTTCGAAAAGTGTTAGATACCAGGTTAGTTTGGATTATAATAGGGGCAACTAAAGTAATTATTTGCTCAATTATAGTTACTCATTTGTACCGGCCAACTTTTGGTAAACAGGTCTACTATTTTTACCACATTGGCGCGGTCCTTATTGTCGGCGCAGTATTGCGCAAAAAACTTAGGAGAAGCATAATACAGGTATCTTACCTTTTTTGGGGTTGCTATCCAGATTCGATATTCAGGGCCGTCCTCAATACTATGGGTAACAGTTTGCCTTACACCGTTCAATAACTCAATAGTTTGGTTGCATTTGGGTAAGGTGTTGTCGTCCTCTATGTTAAATAAATGTGCATTGGTTAGGCCGGTTAACAATGCACTGCATTCGGCATCTGTAGTCGCCACGGGTTTTAACGCAGGCTCATCTACCGATAATGGCACGTTTTGCGCCGGTAAGGTGCCGTTTAGCTTTTGCCAGTGACCGCTTTTTAAAACCAATATGTTAAATATTAATCTATGAGCTATACCATCATAAGCGCGGCAGGCCAGTATCAGGTCATAATTTTTGATAGATGGAAACGGGTTGTCACTTGTCATCGAGTTTGATTTGAATTGCGGAATAGCAACATGCTGCGCCAAGGCGCAGTTGACCAGCAGGATTGACCAAATAAACAGTATTAGTTTTTTCATCGGAATAAGGTATTAGCTAACTAATTCAACTACTTTTAAGATGGCATCTACATACTCACGGTTATTGGCTAATCGTGGTACTTTATTTTGACCGCCTAACTTGCCCCGTTCTTTCATCCAGTTAAAAAACGCACCTTCGGGCAGTTTTCGTACTATAGGCCGGCGCAGTGCCAGATCTTTAAAACGCTTGGCATCATAATCAGAGTTAATACGTCGCAGGGTTTCGTCCAGGATGTCTATAAAGCGTTCAAACTCGGCAGGCTTTTTCTCAAACTCTATCAGCCATTCGTGCGCGCCGCTTTCGTCGCCATTAAAATAAACAGGTGCAGCAGTGTATTCGCGAATCACCGCCCCGGTTTGATTGCAGGCTTCATCTAAGGCACGTTCGGCATTGTCAATGATCATCTCCTCGCCAAAGGCGTTGATGAAATGTTTGGTGCGGCCGGTTATTTGAATACGATAAGGCGCAAGCGATGTAAACCGGATGGTATCGCCAATTAAATATCGCCACAAACCTGCATTGGTACTGATAACGAGTGCATAGTTTTTATCCAGTTCAACCTCATCCAAAGTCAGCGTTTGGGGGTTTTCGTCATGCAGATGCTCGAAGGGTAAAAACTCGTAGAAAATGCCATAGTCCAGCATCAATAACATTTCGCCATGCTCGACGGTATCCTGTATCCCAAAAAACCCTTCGGATGCATTATAGTTTTCCAGGTAATACATATCATCGCTTGGTATCAGCTTTTTAAACTGATCGCGATAGGGTGTAAAGTTAACTGCGCCGTGAAAGTACATTTCCAGGTTTGGCCAAACTTCGAGCAGATTGTTTTTACCGGTGATCTCCAAAATACGTTTACATAACACCAGGTTCCAGGTTGGCACTCCGCTTAAACTGGTAACATTGACATCTTTGGTTGCATAAACGATCTTTTCGATCTTTTCCTCGAAATCTTCCAGCAAAGCGATGTCCAGGTGTGGTGTGCGATGAAACTCGGCCCACAGCGGCAAATTTTTCATGATCACGGCCGACAGATCACCAAAAGAAGTATCGGGGCTTAATTGACTGATCTGGTGGCTGCCGCCGATGGTCAGTATCTTGCCTGTAAACATCTTGGCATCGGGGCGATTGTTAAAGTAAATGGTCAGCAGGTCCTTGCCGCCTTTAAAGTGACATTCCTCTAACGACTCCTCGCTAACCGGTATAAACTTGCTGCGGTCGCTGGTAGTGCCCGACGACTTGGCAAACCAGCGGATCTCTGACGGCCAAAGCACATTTTGCTCGCCTTTGAGCATGCGCTCTATGTAGGGTCTCAGCGTATCGTAAGTTTGTATAGGGACGCGTTCTTTAAACTCGTGTAGCGTGGTGATACTTTTGTACCCATATTTTTTACCCCATTCAGTATTCTCTGCGCGCGATATCAATTGTTCAAACCATTCTTCCTGCACCTCGTTAGGGTATTTCATAAAAAGCTCTATCTGATGGATACGCTTTTTCATAAACCAGGTAAAAACAGAGTTAAAAATGGTCATACGCGGCCGGCTTTACAGAGCAAATGTTTTTCTTTTTAACACAAAGTTGGCACCCAGGTATACTTTACGCACCAATTCATCCTCGGCCAGCACCTCGGGTACGCCCGATTTCAAAATTTTCCCCTCAAACAATAAATAAGCACGATCTGTAATAGACAGGGTTTCCTGAACGTTATGGTCGGTTATTAAAATACCAATGTTGCGATGCCGAAGTTTAGCCACCATAGCCTGTATCTCCTCAACTGCAATGGGGTCAACGCCCGCAAAAGGCTCATCCAACAAAATAAAATTAGGTTCGGCAGCCAGGGCGCGGGCAATTTCAGTACGGCGCCTCTCACCGCCCGACAGCAGGTCGCCTCGGTTACGGCGCACTTTGTGTAAGCTAAATTCGTCAATCAGCGTTTCCAGCTTTTCTTCCTGCTTTTCTTTAGTCATATTGCTCATCTCCAGGATAGCTTTAATGTTATCTTCCACTGTCAGTTTACGGAAAACAGAAGCCTCTTGCGCCAGATAACCAATGCCTTTTTGCGCCCGGCGATACATGGGATTGGTGGTGATTTCCTCGTCATCCAAAAAGATCTTGCCCCCGTTAGGTTTTATCAACCCCACGATCATATAAAACGATGTGGTTTTACCGGCGCCGTTAGGCCCCAGCAAACCCACTATCTCGCCCTGCGACACGTCGAACGACACATCGTCCACTACCGTGCGCTGCTTATATTTCTTTATTAAATGTTCTGCGCGTAAGTTCATAGCGGCCCCTCTAAATATCTCCCGGTAGGGGAGACTTTTTTATGTTAACTTTAATTTAAAGCCCTCCCTGCCGGGAAGGGTTGGGAGGGGCTGACCCGTATCCCTTTTATATTCAATTGTATGCTGCGCTTGTCGCGCCAAACGTTTTCTTCAATAGCGTAACAAATGTCAAAAGGTTCATCCTTTTTTATTTGCAATAATTGCTCGCCCTGACCAAAGGCAATACAATCAAACATTGCCGAGTCGGGTTGCATGATCGACATCTTAATATGATTTTGACCAACCAATACCGGTATACCACAAACGTACACATTTTTGGTAATGAACACCGGCGCCATATTTTCGGGACCGAACGGTGCAAACTGATTCAAAACTCTGAAAAATTTAGATTCAATTTGAGATAAACGTAATTCGCCGTCAATTTGTATCTGCTGGACCAATTGTTCAGCCGTTATCGTTGAACTCACCACTTCCTCAAACCTATCCATGAAAGCTTCGACGTTTTCAGGATGCATAGTAAGGCCGGCTGCATATTTGTGCCCGCCAAATTGGATCAGTAAATCGCTGCAGCCGCATAGGGCTTTATAAAGATCATAGCCCAAAACCGACCGCGCCGAACCGGCTACATGCCCGTTTGATTGCGTGAGCACTACGGTTGGGCGGTAATATTTTTCCGTCAGCCGCGAAGCTACAATGCCTATTACCCCTTTGTGCCAATGCTGGTTAAATACCACGGTAGACTTACGCTCAATCAATACCTGGCTTTCGGCAATCATACCCAAAGCTTCATCGGTTATTTGCAGGTCATGGCCCTTACGCTCGGCGTTGTGTATATTGATTAACTCCCCTTTTGTTTGCGCGTCGTCCTCATTACAGGCTATGAGTAATTCAACCGCGTGTTTGGCATCATCAATACGCCCGGCAGCGTTAATGCGCGGCCCAAGCAGAAACACAATATCAGATATGGTGTAGCTGATACTTTTACCAGCTACGCCCATCAATATTTTAAGGCCGATGCAAGGATCAGTATTCAGTTTATGTAAGCCGAAATAAGCGAGCACCCGGTTTTCGCCGACTATCGGCACAATATCGCAGGCAATGCTCACAGCTACCAGGTCGTAGTAGCGGCTTACGTCGTCAAAAGGCAATCCGTTCTTTTCGGCAAAAGCCTGTATCAGCTTGAAACCAATGCCACAGCCCGAAAGTTCTTTAAACGGATACCTGCAGTCCGGGCGTTTGGGGTCAAGCACAGCAATGGCGCCGGGTAATTCGTCGCCGGGCGTATGGTGATCGCAAATAATGAAATCTATACTGCGCTTGTTGGCGTAGGCTATTTTATCTACTGATTTAATACCACAGTCCAACGCAATGATTAATGTAAAAGCATTGGCCGCAGCGTAGTCAATACCCTGGGTAGATATACCATAACCTTCCCTGTACCGATCAGGTATATAATATTCAATATTACCGTAATGGTTTTTAAAGAAACTGTAAACCACCGAAACGGCAGTAGTACCGTCCACATCGTAATCGCCATAAATCATAATCTTTTCGCCGGTGGCAATGGCGGCTTCAATGCGCTCAATGGCTTTTTCCATATCGCACATCAGGAATGGGTC
>DATCXS010000407.1:0-2328 GCA_036565645.1 Mucilaginibacter sp. | reverse complement strand
GGCCACACCAATGCCGTACTGCCCGGGGTTAACCAGCAAATTATTTTCAACTAACTGATGGCTGCCGCCGGCATCGCCCAATGCGATGCCGCCACCTGTTTTACTTGGCCCACCGCCCCGTATCCGGTTATTTTTAACCGTAATCGGACTTGCCGCGGTACCATTGCTGCTATATAAGCTTATTGCATCTTCGGCATAGCTTTGCCCGATTATATTCTCGCACCTATTATTGGCTATTAAACACCCCGGGCCGTTTACATTATTAAACTGGACAAATTGTCCCCGTGGTAACGGCCCTCTCATATTTAAAAATTGATTATCGGTTATAATAATACCTCCCCCTTTGGTTTGCTGCACATATACCCCTGTGCTCACATTATTGATGTAGTTGTGATCAATAATCACATTTTTACACTGATACAGGTAAATCCCCACGGCAGTTGAATTAAAAAGTCTATTACCGGTTATGCGGATATTGCTGCAGTTTTTTAAAGTTATTGGCGGAACATTGCCGCCGACTATCACCAGCCCGCTAATAGTTTTATTGTGCACATTCGACAGAGAAATTGTTTTTGAAACACGGTAATTTATTACTGTTTCATTTGGGGAAGATACTCCCAAAATGCCTGATTCGCCTTGCGTCATATTAATACACTTCCCATAAATAGGTAAAGTGAATAGGATAAGAATAGCCAAAGTATATACTAAAATAACCGACTGGTTAACACCGTCGGTTTTCATTTTAATGTGACCAGGCTCCCGCCATTGAGCGTAACTTTTGTCATGTAGCATCTTATATAATTCTATAATCAATAACTGTCTTTGTATGTTCTCAATAATCCTTCTCAGCAAGACATTTAGTATAACAAAAAATGAATTACGTTATTGTTTTACCAAACCACAACATTAGCAACCAATAGTTAATTAATTTACAAAAAGTAAGACACAAGCACTTTAAGTAGTATACTCACAACCATTATGGTTAACAAAATCCTTGTTTTTTTGTAATTCAACCCATTTATTAACCATCATTTTAAAAAAAATAGGATAAATTCTAAAACAATTACTTAAATATTAAATTAATGTATAGTAAAAAACGATATTTTATTTATTTATTAACCATAGCAACATTACTATCAACACACCACACCTATGAAAAAAGTTGCCTTAATTACGGGTATAACCGGCCAGGACGGATCTTATTTAGCAGAATTTTTATTGAACAAGGGCTATATAGTTCACGGTGTTAAAAGAAGAAGTTCTTTGTTTAACACAGACCGCATAGATCACCTATACCAGGATCCACATGAAGCTGATCGTAATTTTGTATTACATTTTGGAGACTTATCCGATTCAACTAACCTAATCAGGATTATTCAGCAAACTCAGCCCGACGAGATTTACAATTTAGGTGCTATGTCGCATGTAAAGGTAAGTTTCGACACGCCGGAATACACCGCGAATGTAGACGGAATTGGAACACTAAGGATTTTGGAAGCTGTGAGGATTTTAAATCTGGGCAAGAAAACTAAAATTTACCAGGCATCTACATCCGAACTGTACGGCTTGGTACAAGCTGTTCCACAATGTGAAACAACGCCTTTCTATCCGCGGTCGCCTTATGCGGTAGCTAAAATGTACGCTTATTGGATTACCGTGAACTACCGTGAATCATACAATCTGTTTGCATGTAATGGCATTTTATTTAATCATGAAAGTCCGCTGCGTGGCGAAACATTTGTTACCCGAAAAATTACCCGTGGCGCCGCAAAAATTGCTATGGGGCTACAGAGCACGCTTTACCTGGGAAATTTGGATGCACAACGCGATTGGGGGCACGCCAAGGATTATGTGGAGGCAATGTGGTTAATATTACAACAAGAACAGCCCGAAGATTTTGTTATAGCTACCGGCGTTACCACAACAGTGCGCGAGTTTATAAGGCTTGCCTTTGCGGTTTTAGGTATTACCGTTGAATTTAAAGGCACTGGTATAGACGAGGTTGGCTATGTAAGCAGTTGCAGCAATCCTGATTATATGTTAGAAACAGGGCAGGTGGTTATATCTGTTGATGCTAAATATTTCAGGCCAACCGAGGTTGATCTTTTAATTGGCGACCCTACAAAATGCCAGCAGAAGTTGAATTGGAGCCCTAAATATGATTTGAAAGCCCTGGTTGAGGAAATGGTAAATGCGGATGTGGAGTTATTTATAAAAGAGAAGATACTTAAAGACTCTGGTTACGCAATCAAAAATCAATACGAGTAAACAAAACGTTTTTGTTTGTAAACAAGCTGACGGTTGAATCGTTCGCCAGAACTATTGTTA
>DATCXS010000385.1:0-2680 GCA_036565645.1 Mucilaginibacter sp. | reverse complement strand
GAAAAAGAAAAGCGACCAAGTAAAAGTTGCCTTTTTCCTGGTCGCTTTTATAATACAGCATTATTGAGCTGCTTTTTCAGTGCCCTCCTTAACCGGGAGCCGCTTTTTTTTTATTGGTTTTAGAAGTCTTATTTAAATGTCACACTGGTTTTACCCATAGTAAATCCGTCTGTATATAGCAACACGTTATAGGTGCCTTTTTGGAATGGTTGGTCATAAACCCAGTCGACAGTGTAAGTTGCGCCGTTATCCTGATAGTCAATCGAAGTTTTGTAAGTTGATTGCAGGTCCTGGCCATCGGCATTAAAAGTACCGCTGTCTAAGCCGGTGATCAGGTTGCCGATTGGGTCAATGATACGGATATAAACGTCATGCGATCCCTTTGTAGCAATGGCATTGCTGGCAACGGTGAAATTGATTTTCAGCTTATTGACATTTTTTGCCTTCTTTTCATCAACCTCTTTGCCATTCTTTTTAACCTTGTAGCCGACGACATTGGCAGTAGCAGCCTTTAGTGCTGAACCAACTTTCACTTTATTATCTAAGTCTTGATTTTGTTTTTCAAGAGTGCTTGCTTTTTCGCTAACGGTAGTCAGGTTATTTTTTAAGGTATCTCTTTCCGTAGTTAATGAAATGTTTTCTTTTCTGAGTTCCTCAATATCTGCGGTGTATTTGGTGACGAAGTAGCGTAGTTGTTTTACATCTTCCTGCGCTTTGTTTAGTTCGGCTGTAGTTAAGGTGCCTTTGGCCAGCTCGGCCCTTAATACCCTGATCTTAGCTCTCAACGAGTCGTTTTTCGCCTGCAGATCTTTGGTCATTTTGGTCTTG
This sequence comes from Mucilaginibacter sp., assembly GCA_036565645.1. Classification (GTDB taxonomy): domain Bacteria; phylum Bacteroidota; class Bacteroidia; order Sphingobacteriales; family Sphingobacteriaceae; genus Mucilaginibacter. The sequence goes on along the minus strand of DATCXS010000385.1, from coordinate 1,852 downwards.
CCGGCGTTTACTTGTTCTATTTGTGCTTCTAAGCTATCAAGTTCTGTTTGTAAGCGGGTTTTTTCGTCACTTTGTACGACAATTCGTTGGTCCGAATTGTTTTTTTTCATGTACAGGTACACGTCGGTGCCTAGTAATGCCACAATTACCACCACTAAAAAATAAATGACATTCGAATTCTTTTTAGGCTCTTGTGTCGATTGGTTCTCCATAAAATTAGCTGTTTGGTGCTTAAAAATAATTAAATGCAACCGGCCACCAGTCGGAAAACATCTGTAATTGCGGCCCGAATTTAACTATTGTTGGTTATTTACTATACGTAATAATGAAAATTTTATGATAATGTTTTCACAAAAAACTATAAATAAGGGGCCTTTGTGTAGTTAAAAGTAAGTACAAAGAGCCTAATACGCAACAATTATGTATCAAAATAAACGTCTTAATAACGAGTTTATATCTTTGCATTTCTTTTGATAAAACCCGTTACATGTACCGATTTCGTCCTTTTATACTCCTGTTTCTGTTATTAGCTGCCCGTGCAAACGCACAAACCGTCCCTGCAATTAGCCCCGCCGACAGCGCTGCGTTGCAAAAACTACAGCAAGACCCCAAGCGTGAGTTTCGCGGTGTGTGGATAGCTACCGTTGATAATATCGACTGGCCGAAGCCGCACTCGACTGTCGAGCAGCAGAAGCAACAATTGATCAATATTTTAGACCAGCATCAGCGTACAGGGCTTAATGCTGTGATATTCCAGGTGCGCCCTGCTGCCGATGCTTTTTACAGCAAAGGCCGCGAGCCGTGGTCAAAATGGCTGATGGGTAAACAGGGGCAGATACCTACACCGTTTTATGATCCGCTGGCGTTTGCCATAACCGAGGCTCATAAACGCGGGCTTGAATTGCATGCCTGGTTTAATCCCTATCGCGCAACTACTGATGCCAATTATGGTGCCCTAAGCGCCGACCATATTACCCGGCAGCATCCCGAATGGTTTTTTACCTATGGCGGGCTTAAAACCTTTAACCCCGGTATACCCGAAGTGCGCGAATATATTGTAAGAGTAATTTTAGATGTGGTAGAGAACTATAACATAGATGGGATACACATGGACGATTATTTTTACCCGTACCAGATAGCCGGTCAGAAAATAAAAGATGAGGATACCTACCAACAATATGGCGCCGACTTTAGCGATATCCGCGATTGGCGCCGCGATAATGTAAACAAACTGATAAAGATGTTGAACGACAGCATACACGCGCATAAACCGCGGGTTAAGTTTGGCATCAGCCCATTTGGGATATGGGCCAACCAATCGCAAAATGCAGAAGGTTCTGATACGCATGGCGGCGACTCTTATTATGAGCTTTATGCCGACTCGCGCAAATGGGTGCAGGAAGGTTGGGTTGATTATATCAATCCGCAGTTGTACTGGCCTTTGGGCTACCGCCTGGCGCCATTTGAAAACTTGCTGTCGTGGTGGAGCGAAAACACGTACAACCGACATTTATATATAGGCCAGGCGGCATACCGCATTAACGAGCGGAGAGCCACCAACTTTAAGCATCCTGAAGAAATACCTGATGAAATTAAGCTTTTGCGTACTAACCCCAGGGTGCAGGGTAGTGTGTTTTTCAGTTCGCAATCGCTGACGGATAATAAATTGGGCTTTACAGATTCATTAAGATTAACCTATTATAAACATCCGGCTTTGCCGCCACCTATGTTGTGGCTGGATTCGATAGCGCCTAACGCCCCGCGTAATGTTACGGTAGTCAATGTCCCCAATACCACCCGGGTGCTGGTAAAATGGGATGCGCCGCTCGAAGCGAAAGACCATGAACCGGAT
>DATCXS010000390.1:0-2623 GCA_036565645.1 Mucilaginibacter sp. | reverse complement strand
GCCCCTCTCTCTTCGACTTCGTCGGGAAGATGGTTGATTTTATTCTTTCGAACACTCTTAATTTGGCATTCAGACTATCTTCACATCATATTTATACAACAAGCCCTCCAGGCCATTAGCAGCGAAAATGGCTTTCTTCATCGTATTTAATTCCGGGTCGATGATATAGTTTTCGGCAGTAGTAAAATCGACCGAACTTAAAATGGTATGATCAAAGATCGCTCCCTCTAAATTGCATTGGTCAAATACCGAACCTGTGATGTTGGCCTGTGTGAATGTTACTTCGCGTAAAGATGATCTGATAAACTTAGTTCTCGGGATATTCTTCATCATAAACGAGGAGTAATCGAGTGAAGAGGATTCAAACCGCACATTAAACAAAAAATCCTCGCAAGGCGTAAAATTAATACCTAACATTTTGCATTGCTTAAACACCACATTATTAAGCGTGCAGCGTTCTAATTTGATCATGGACAGATTGCAGTTTTCAAAAACGCAATCGATGAATTTGGTCACGGCAAACCCGCATTCGGTAAAGTCGCAGCGTATGAAGGTGCAGTTATTGTACTCTGCATTTCTGACTACCTCTTTGCTAAAGGTAATGTCGGTAAACGTTTGGTCGTCGTGGATTTGTGCACTCATGTTGGTGTTTTTTCGTAAAGATAGATGTTGGATCATCAATGCAATTATCAGCAGACTCCTATGAAGTCAATATTAGACTGACAATACTACATGCAGGATGCTCCTATGGAGCAGTAACAAGAAAGGCTCCATCCGAACCTCCTAAAAATCTTTGTCAATCAATTATAACGCTTTCACAAACTCAGCCATTGCCGCACCAGGATCGGCTTGCTTCATAAAATTCTCGCCAATTAAAAATCCGTTAAATCCTGCCTTTTTCAATCCTTTAATCGTGTCAGGATCACTGATTGCGCTTTCAGATATCTTCATAAAGCCCGGCGGAATGTGTTCGGCCAGTTTATAGGATGTCTCTACCGACACAGAAAAATCTGCCAGGTTACGGTTATTTATACCGATGGCATCCAGGTCAGGATGGATACTGCGTTCCAACTCCTCAAGATTATGAACTTCTAACAACACATTTAAACCCAGGCTTTTTGCCAGTTTGGCAAGGGTATTAATTTCTTTCGGGGTTAATATGGCGGCTATCAGCAATATAATATCGGCACCTAATGATTTAGCTTCTATTACCTGAAACTCATCTATCATAAAATCCTTACGCAAAATTGGGATCTGATTTACCTGACGGGCTTTATACAGGTCGGTTTTGGTGCCCATGAAAAAATCCTTATCTGTAAGCACCGATAAAGCCGAAGCACCGGCAGCGGCATAAGCTGTAGTTACGGCCTCTACCCCTGCCTGGTCATTAATAATACCTTTTGATGGCGAGCGGCGCTTAAATTCGGCAATGATGCCGGTACGGTCAGGCGCGGTCAAAAACTCTTTAAAAGAGTAAGTTGTACGGTCAAATAATACCGACGACTCTAACTCTTTAATACTGGTATCTTTTTTAGCCGATGCAACCTCGGCCCTTTTATTGAGTACAATTTTATCAAGGATATTCATAAACCCTTACCCACCGTTTGGTTAGTTGTTAGCAATTAATTATCAGTTGGCAAAGCTAACCAATTTATCCATCACTCCTCCTTCAGGGGGATGGGGGGCTAACCAATTTTTCATCATTTCTTTACCAAACTCTGTCAGGATAGACTCCGGATGGAACTGTACACCACAAACATCATATTGCGTATGGCGCAGCGCCATTACTGAATTATCCGATTCGTCAATTGCGGTAACGGTTAATACTTTGGGTATTGATTTCCCGTCGACAACCCAGGAGTGATAACGGCCAACTTTAAACCGGTGCGGTAAGCCGTTAAATAAAGGCTCGCTGTCATCGGTAATTGAAATTGTAGTGGCAATACCGTGCATTGGCTGTTTAAGGTTGTACAAAGTACCGCCAAACACCTCGGCAATAGCCTGCTGACCTAAACATACACCGAAGATACTTTTTGTAGGGGCATACTTTTCAATCACCTTTAACAGCAAACCGGCTTCTGAGGGTATGCCCGGACCAGGTGACAGAATTATTTTGTCGTAAGCATCAACGTCCTCAATTTTAAATTGGTCATTTCTCCATACGTCGCATTGCAGGCCAAGTTCATTTACAAGATGTACAAGATTGTACGTAAACGAATCATAGTTGTCGATAATCAATATTTTATTTGCCATAGTTCACCTCCACTTTCTTTTTATTAACAGGGGATACATATATTACATTCTAACAGACTCTTTTGTTACTAATTGTTCAATGAAAGGCTATAATTCTTCAGCCAGTTCAATAGCTCTGCGCAGAGCGGCTATTTTGTTATTTACCTCGTTCAGTTCGCTTTCCGGCACCGAACCGGCCACAATACCCGCTCCTGCCTGGTAATGCAGCGTATTGTTTTTACTTAAAAATGAGCGGATCATGATAGCATGGTTAAAGTCGCCGTTAAAGCCCATGTACCCTATTGCTCCGCTATAAAAGCTACGTTTGATATTTTCGTTCTGGTCGATAATTTCCATAGCGCGATATTTTGGTGCACCGCTCAGCGTCCCT
>DATCXS010000253.1:0-6295 GCA_036565645.1 Mucilaginibacter sp. | reverse complement strand
GAACTACCGGTGATAAAGGCAGCGATAAGTTTGGTGGCAGAGATAGCTATATTAGCCGCTAAGGCTGTATATACTGGTGTTTTTGATACGGGCATGCCTTATAGTGTATTTAACTAACACCAATAAGAGATAATAGGTTTGCCTGTAGATGCAATACGTGCTTAAGGGAGTTTGGGTTAACCGTTATGCTATAATTGACTGGCGAATTTAATTGCAAATGTATAGATCAACGTACGATAATATAGCACCAATGAGAAGCTGATGTCAAAAAGCTTGTTTCAGCAAGTCTGTTCCACCCCAAAATCAGCTTGTTATTAAAAGCATTTGAATAACTAATATACAAATCTTAACCCAAAAGTTTGTTCCGTTTGTTTCACTTTTCAAGTGGAACAAACACCGCATATTATTTACGCACGTATTTGACCGTTGCCCTTTATCAGCCATTTGTAGCTGGTAAGCTCGTGCAAACCCATAGGTCCGCGGGCATGTAGCTTTTGTGTACTGATGCCGATTTCGGCACCCAGGCCAAATTGTGCGCCGTCTGTAAACGAGGTTGCGGCATTAACATAAACAGCAGCAGCGTCAACTCGATTAAGAAACCCGGCTATAGCGGCGGGTTCTTCAGCTACAATAGCTTCGCTATGTTTAGAGCTGTGGATAGCGATATGTTCAAGCGCCTGTTCAAAATCAGCAACGGTCTTGATAGCCATCTTCATGGATAAAAACTCAGTGCCAAAATGCTGCTTGTCGGCTTGATGCAGCAAATCAGCAGGGTAGTGATTTTGAAGCACGTGGTAGGATAGTTTATCTGCAAATATTTCAACCCTTGAATTTGCCAAAGGCCTCGTTAATTCAGGCAAATCATTTAATCTGGCAGAATGAATGATAAGGCAATCCAACGCATTACAAACGCTTACCCGACGGGTTTTTGAATTAAATACGATATTCCGGCCAATGCTTAAATCTCCAGATTTATCAAAATATACGTGCACAATTCCTGCACCGGTTTCAATTACCGGCACCTTACTGTTCTGCCGTACGCTGTTGATCAGTCCCTGGCTACCTCGCGGAATAATTACATCAACATAACCAACCGCCTGCATCATGGCCTCAGCCGCATCCCGCTCTTTAGGCAGGAGAGTAACCACATTGACATTGATACCATGACGATTCAAAACCTTGTGAATTATATTAATAACCGCCTGATTAGAAAAAGCTGCATCGCTGCCACCTTTTAAAATACATACGTTGCCTGTTTTAAAACAAAGAGCGAATACGTCAAACGTTACATTTGGGCGGGCCTCATAAATTACCCCCACAACCCCCAGCGGAACGCTGATTTTTGAGATATGTAACCCATTGGGCATAGTCTTCTCAGAAAGGATATGGCCAAGTGGATTCTCTAACCCGGCTACATTAACAATATCGTTAGCAATATCCCGTATTCTTGCTGCGGTCAACTGCAAACGGTCATAATTTGGATTAGTTGGATCCATTCTATCCAGATCCTTTTGATTTTCGGCTAGTAAATAATCGGTTTGTGCCAATGTTTCTATGGCCAGATCATTTAAGATCTGATTAATGATATCACCAGATACGATAAAATTTCTTGACGCCAGTTGCGCATTTTCAAAATAGGTAGTGTAATTCATCGCAATTAGCTTAAAAGATAAAGGTAATCATAATGCACCAGCGGCTTTTGATTTTTTTGGCCGATGCTTTCTTTGGCTTTGTCAGCCCCGTATTCGGCAATGCCCAGGGCTATTACTTTCTCTTGTTCATCAATCAATTTGATAATTTCGCCTTTTTTAAAATCAGCCAGCACATCTACCACACCAACGGGCAGTAAACTCGTGGCTTTATTTGAAGTAAGAGCAACTTTTGCTCCTTCATTGATTCGTACAATTCCAGTAGCTGATTTTTCAGAATGCGCAAGCCATTTCTTCTTACCCGATGCAGTTTTATCCGGAATAAAACGCGTGTGAGCTGCTGTATTATTCAACACATTTATAAGTATATTTTCCCTGGTTCCGTTGGCTATATGTACAGCGATACCCAGTTTAGCGGTCTTTTGCGCCATGTGAGATTTAGTGATCATACCGCCGCGTCCAAACTGCGATTTACCCGATGTTACGAACGATGCAAAGTCGACACCGGCATCGCTTACTTCTTCAATCAATTCTGAACCCACATCATTAGGATTGCCTGTATAAATACCATCTACATTAGTCAGGATTATCATGGCCTGAGCGTTAAGCATTGAAGCTATTAAGCCGGCGAGTTCGTCATTATCAGTAAACATCAATTCTGTTACCGATACCACGTCATTTTCATTAACAATAGGGACGACGTGATGCTGCAGTAATATCTCTAAACAGTTTTTCATGTTCAGATAATGTTGTCTTCCTTTAAAATCCTCGGTAGTTACTAATACCTGCGAGCAAAGAATATCATGCTGTTCAAATAGTTGTGCATAGTTGTTGATCAGCTTAACCTGACCGATAGAGGCGAGGAGCTGGCGCGTGGCAATAGCATCATATTTATCTGATATCGTAATCAAACTGCGGCCCGCAGCAACAGCGCCTGATGAGACTAAAATCACATCAATACCTTGCTTTTTTATATCAACAATTTGTTCGACCAATTGGGCAATTCGATGCTGGTTGGACAGACCATTAGGCTGCGTTAAAACATTCGACCCAATTTTTACGACTATACGCTTGTATTTAAAAGCCATTGCTATTGATGAATTTAAGCACAAATATTGTGTTTTTACTTCGTTTTTGCTTGATTTTGATGGAAAATATTGAAAAGATGACAAATATAATACTACGACGGCCTGATTTAAATAAAATCCATTGTTTTTATCGACAAACAGGATAAAGCCGAACCAAAATTGGATAAAAATGGTCTAAATAAAACCATTTTACTACGGTAGTATACTTTTCGCTCAGCAAGAGTCGCCTCAAAAAAACTTTTTTTAAAAAAAATATTTGACAGCTTATTTATTTTAATACTTTTGTCTACTTAATCTATAGACTTTATGTTATTTATGTATTCAACTCATCGAAACTCTTTACTGTATGCCATTACCAACTGCAACCATTGTTGTTGAGGCACGGCAACATATCTCTTTTATGCAATCAAAATTAACTCATCAATAAACATTTATCATTAAACATCAATAAAACTTATTATTCATGAAAAAAATCCTGTTTCTAATTCTTTTAACTTATTCGTCGACGGCGTTTGCTCAAAATACGATAAACGGTCTGATTAAAGACAGTAAGGGTGCACCTGTACCACATGCATCGGTAGTAATCAGAGGCACTGGCACAGGTGTAAATGCCGACGAAAACGGACAATTTACACTTAAACCTACGGTTGATGCTCCATTTTATATCAGGATAAGTTCTGTTGGCTTCAAACCGCAAGACTTTCAGATCATCAGTATTAAAAATGCTCCGGCTGAATTTGTGCTGGTAAGCGACGATCAGTTACAAGAGATTGTAGTGGTATCAAGAAGGCGTCAGGAACTGCTACAGGACGTACCTATTCCAATTTCTGTAATTGGCGGGGTCCAGATTGATAAGACCGGCGCATTTAATGTTAACAGAGTCAAAGAACTTGTTCCTTCTTTACAGCTTTATACTTCAAACCCGCGTAACACCGGTATTAACATACGCGGTATTGGGTCACCATTTGGTTTAACCAATGACGGGCTTGATCCGGGAGTTGGCTTTTATGTAGACGGCATTTATTATGCACGCCCGGCTGCTGCAACACTTGATTTTATCGATATTGATAACATTGAAGTATTGCGCGGCCCGCAAGGTACGCTGTTCGGTAAAAACACTGCTGCCGGTGCTATTAATATCACCACCCGTAAAGCAAGTTTCACCCCAGGAGTATCGTTAGAAAGCAGTTTTGGTAATTATGGATACATTCAAACCAAAGCTTCAGTTACCGGCCCGCTTACCAAACAATTGGCAGCTCGTCTGTCATTTTCAGGAACACAACGTGACGGTTTGATTCAAAATATAGCCAGGCAAGAGGCTGTCAATGATATTAATAATATTGGCGCGCGTGCTCAATTGCTTTACAAACTCTCAAACAATACCACTATTACATTATCAGGCGATGTATCTGATCAAAAACCAATTGGTTATGTTCAGGTAATTGCAGGTGCTGCACCTACATTGCGTGCTCCATATCGTCAGTTTAATAATATCATTGCCGACTTAGGTTATAAATTACCGTCGACTAATCCATTTGCTCGTATAGTTGACCAGGATACTCCGGCGAAATCCGGCAACCAACTGGGTGGGGTTTCATTAAATGCTGATTTCAAGATAGGCCCGGGTACTTTGACATCTACAACCGCGTGGCGCTATTGGAACTGGGATCCATCAACAGATCGCGACTTTACGGGTTTACCGGTATTGACAAAATCACAGAACCCGTCTAAACAGCATCAGGAATCAGAAGAAATACGTTATGCCGGCGATTTCTCTGAGAAAGTAAGTGGTGTATTTGGTTTATTCTTTTTAGATCAAAAAGTAACAACAACAGGTAGGGAAGAGGCCGGCTCTGCTGAGTGGCGCTTTGCACAGAACACTACTAATACTGCACAGTGGAAAACACCGGGTTTATTTGAAGGTTACGGTATATCTACCAACTCATCTATCAAATCGCAAACTGCTGCGGCATTCGCTAATGTTGATTGGAAATTAGGAGATGTGTTCCACATTAGTCCCGGTGTGCGTTTTAATTACGACAAAAAGGATGTTTACTACAACAGGGCTGCAAACGGTGGCATACAAATAACAGATCCCGCACTAATTGCCTTGAGAAACGGTGTATACAGCAGTCAATTTTACGCTACCAATTTTGATGAGAAAAACTTCACCTATCAGGTTACAGCATCATACAGACCTAACAGACGCCTAAATACATTTGCTACCTATTCAACAAGTTACAAACCTTCAGGTGTTAACGTAGGGGGCTTGCCGACGATCAACAATGCGCCGGCACTTGACCTTGCAGTTATTAAACCAGAAAGAACACAACATATCGAATTGGGTGCCAAAACCAATCCAACCGATAACCTTACTTTAAATGTTACGTTCCATAATTCTGATATTAAAGACTATCAAACTAACGTTCAATCGCCCGAGTCGGGTGTAAACCGTGGTTATTTGGCTACTGCTGAAAAAGTTAATGTAAAAGGCATAGAGTTAGATGCAAACTTTCAGGCCGGCAGAAACTTCTCGTTTTATGCCTCAGGTGCTTATACAGACGCTAAATATGTTAAATTCACCAATGCTCCGCTTCCGCTTGAGCAAACGGGTTTAACGATAAATGGGCAGAGCGTTTATTTTGAAAATGTCTCAGGCACGCAGCTTCCGGGAGTGTCGAAATGGACAACATCGGCAGGTGCCGAGTTTGCTACTGACGCAAAGTTTGTGAGCGAAAATACCAGGTTCTTTGTTGGATTAGATGATTACTACCGTTCACGCTTTTCATCAAGCCCAACACCGTCAAAATACTTAAATATCGCGGGTTATACCCTGGTTAATGCCCGGTTAGGTTACAGGGCAATACATGGTTTTTCAGCTTATGTGTGGAGCCGTAACCTGTTTAACCAAAACTACTTTGAGCAATTGTTACCAGCCACCGGTAGCGCCGGTCTGTACGCAGGTGTTCTTGGCGACCAGCGGACCTTCGGCGTTACCTTACGTTACGTTTTGTAACAGAACTGTGCTTTTAAAACGTAAAGCGGGTACGGATTGATTCCGGCCCGCTTTTTTGTTATTCCACTTGTTCCATATTTAAGTGGAACACCTAACAGCGTTTAAGCTTCTTCTTTAAAATAAACCTTATAATAATTCATTGCCCTGTCATCATCAAAACCTTTCTCAATAAGCTTGTTATCGCCATGAATATAGATGTGGAAGTTCTTGTCCAGCTTCAAAACGCTTTTGTAAATACGCGACTGCTTCTTCACCGCATTGTCCGATATTTCGAAGGTATCGCCAATGCGGGTATCAAACTCATCCTCGTACTGGCTCTTAAAAGTTTTGAATGATTCAATAGCCTTTGGATTATTGATCACTTCGCCTGCAAATTCGTCTATATCAAAGGTTTCCTTTTCCTTAAAATATTTCATTGAACGGTTCAACAGGTCTATCTTGTCAGCCTTGGTCATATCAAATTCGTCGTCTATCTTCTCGGTAACAAAGTTCTTATAGATACCTAACACATTGCTGGTCTGGTTATAACTGTCGTTACGGAT
>DATCXS010000074.1:0-11491 GCA_036565645.1 Mucilaginibacter sp. | reverse complement strand
ATGGATGCTCGGGTATTCTTATTATCACAGCGAAAACTACATCAAATCAATAACTGCTTTTACCAAAGAAATTGCTATCGACCCTGCTGATGCACATGCTTACTATTATCGCGCTAAGGCGCAATGCCGCCTGGGCATAGACAGCAAAAATCCGGCAGAAAAGGAGAAGTTTTTGCTTGGGTCTATTATTGATTTAACTAAGGCTATCTCTATTAATCCGGCCGAAGCCAAGATTACATCTTTTTATCAAAACCGGGGAATAGCCTATAAAGAATACGGCTTTTTCCGGGTACAACAAAACACCAAATTTTTTGACAAAGCCCGTGGTACCAACTCACTAAAAGCTGCTATTGCCGATTTCCAAAAAGTGCTGGATGCGGATAAAAGCAGGGAAGATATAGCCTCGCTAATTGACGTCTGTAAAGAAAAACTTGCTACGATTGTCGGCCACCATTAATTTAAAGTTCCTTTTATAAAATACTTATTGATACCCAGAAAGCGCACGTGCTGTGTTTTTTTGATGGTATAAAGCGAATCAGGGATATAGCTTAATGCCTCGGTAGTTTGATACAAAATATTTTTACTGGCATTATAGATCATTATCCATTTGATGCTGTTATCCTTATTCCTGGTGATGACGATCTCGCGTGTCTTTAATTCCGGTGTTTTAGCCGTATAAACAATGGACCCGTCTGTGCCGGTTTGTATAGTATAGCTATCGCGCCAGGCCGGTTTATTGATATCCGATTGGATAAATAAACTCAGCTCTAATCCCCAATCATCAATATGGACCTTTTTAGTTTCGCTGGCGCCATTATGCGTTACGGTTTTTAGGGTAAGATGATGGAGCTTACGCAGTTTCGCTGTATCAGCTTTGAAATATCCCGCAAGGTCAAAATATTGGGGCTTCACCCCTTCTTGTACGTTATCGGGCTTGCAGGAGGATAATAGAGAGAAAATTATGGCTACAATCCAGGCAATGCGATACCGGTGCCCTGTTGAGCGGACGTGTTTTTGACTGGATGCGTTATGAGCCATTTATTTTGTTGTTTTATATAACGATTGTCATTTCCTTTAGATTAGCAAAGGACAAGTCCATAATTCGTTGTCATCCTGAACATAGTGAAGGACCTTATACGAGCGATGGCATTTAGTATAAGATATTTCGCCATCGAATGACAAATTTGTTAACTATACACATGCTAAGCGTGTGTATAGTTAACTATCGTTCGAAACGACAAATTATTTTTACACTAATACGTGACCACTCATTTCCTCAGGTATCTCAACGCCCAGAATGCGCAATATGGTTGGTGCAATATCGCCTAGCTTGCCGTCTTTTACTGAGGTTACATCTTTGTCTATGATAATACAAGGCACCAGGTTGGTAGTGTGTGCCGTATTTGGTGTTCCGTCTTCATTAATCATGTAATCGGCATTACCGTGGTCGGCTATGATGATAAATGAGTAGCCGTTTGCTAAACCTGTTTCTACTACGGTTTGAGTGCAGCGGTCGGCGGTTTCGGCAGCGGTAACTACCGCATTGAAAACACCGGTATGGCCCACCATGTCTGTATTAGCAAAGTTCAGTATGATTAAATCGGCCCAGCCGCTTTGCAACTCCGGAACAATGGCATCGCGGATACCTTCGGCGCTCATTTCAGGTTGCAGGTCGTAAGTAGCAACTTTGGGCGATGGCACCATCAGGCGCTTTTCGTTATTAAATTCTTTTTCGCGTCCGCCCGAGAAGAAGAACGTAACGTGTGGATATTTTTCAGTTTCGGCAATACGGATCTGATTTTTACCGGCATCCTGGATAATTTCGCCCAATGTCTTAGTCAGGTCCTCTTTGGTAAATACCACTTTAACGTTTTTAAAAGTCTCGTCGTAAGTGGTCATGGTTACATAATACAAGTTCAGCGGATGCAGATTGTATTCAGGGAACGCTTTTTGCGTAAGTGCTATGGTAATTTCGCGGCCGCGATCAGTACGGAAGTTAAAGCAGATCACCACATCGCCTTCTTTGATCACCGTGGTTGGTCTACCTTCGCCATCAGTTTTAACAATAGGCGGCATAAACTCGTCAGTTACATCTTTCAGGTACGATTCTTTGATAGCTTGCTTAATGTCGTCTGTTGGTTCGCCAATGCCATTTATCATAAGGTCGTAAGCTTGTTTAACGCGCTCCCAACGGTTGTCGCGGTCCATAGCGTAATAACGGCCGATGGCTGATGCCAGTTTAACGGGTGTATTTTCAATATGTTCTTCCAAGTCGGTGATAAAACCTAAGCCCGATTTAGGGTCGGTATCGCGGCCGTCTAAAAAGGCATGAACAAAAACATTGCTTAGCCCAGAGGTCACCGCCGCATCGCACAGGCCCTTTAAATGTTTGATATGTGAATGCACACCACCGTCTGATACCAGGCCGATAAAGTGTACGTCTTTGTTGTTTTGTTTGGCATAATCAAAGGCAGCCTTTAATGTTGAGTTGGTTACCAGTTCATTATCGTCAACAGCTTTGTTAATGCGGCCCAGTTCCTGATAAACGGTGCGGCCTGCACCCAGGTTCATGTGACCAACCTCTGAGTTACCCATCTGTCCGTCGGGCAAACCCACGGCCATACCTGATGCTTCCAGTTTAGAGTTAGGATATTTCTCGATCAGCGAATCAAAGAACGGCGTCTTAGCAGCCAGTATAGCGTTCGATTGATCATTACGGCCGTAACCCCAGCCGTCCAATATAATTAATGCAAGTTTCTTTTTATTTTCCACGATGCAAATATAACCGCCCTTGCGGATAGATTATAATTTCTTTTATATAGCTTAGTTATACCCAATTATACCAGACCATGAAAAACTTAATATTACCTGTGCTTTTATTTCTGTCGATTTTTACTTATGCCCAAACCCGAAAAGATAACCGCCTGCAGATAGCCTCCATCGGCGATCTTAAAGTATCGGGCGGCACCATCAAAGATTGTAAGATAGGTTACCGCATGTTCGGCAAGCTGAATGCCAATAAAAGCAATGCCGTTATATTTCTGACCTGGTTTGGCGGGGTATCCGGAGATCTTGTCGACCCAACAAATTTTAGTGCCATTGACACCACGCGCTATTGCCTTATTATTATCGACGCATTGGCTGATGGGGTTTCTTCGTCACCTTCAAATAGCAAAATCCAGCATGGGCGCCAATTCCCGGTATTTAGTGCTGCGGATATGATAGAGAGCCAGCATGTGCTGCTTACCAAAAGCCTGGGCATTAAACATGTTAAGGCAGTTATGGGTATATCTATGGGAGGGATTCAAACCTTTCAGTGGGCAGTGAGTTATCCTGATTTTATGGATTATCTGATCCCTATTGTCGGCACACCGCAATTTACCAGTTATGATAATATGAGGGGCGAGATATATCGTCGTCTTTTAGAGAATGACCCGGAATATAACCATGGCAACTATACCGTTAATCCTAAGATCACTATCATCAATATGTTTTGGGAAATACTGCTGACAACGCCAACCGAGAGAGTGCGTGCACATCCGCATGTTGACTTTGATAAATGGTTAAAGGATGTGGAGGCTCAGCAACACAGTGATTGGAACGATACCTGGTATCAATCAAATGCTATAGACAGGTTTGATATTACTAAACCTTATGGCGGATCATTTACAGAGACTGCCAAACACATCAAAGCAAGGATGATCATTGTTACTTGTCTTCAGGATCATATCGTCAACCCAAAACCTTGTATTGATTTTGCCAAAGCAGTAAACGCTAAACTGGTTGAGATTGATAATGATGCAGGCCACCTGGGCGGCAATCTGGGTAACGGCGACGCGCATAAAGCAGTTGTAGAGGCGCTGGCAAATTAGTAACAAATGCATGCATGTGTTTGTGAAAACTATCACATCCAAAAAAATGTTATTACTTTTGAACCTTCTAAAAAATAACTGATTTGGATACAGAACTCGTACAACCGTTTATTGACAACGCCTTGAAAGAGGATGTCGGCGACGGCGATCACACTTCACTGGCAACCATTCCGCCCGATACTACAGGTAAAGCAAAATTATTGGTGAAAGATCATGGCATCATCGCCGGAGTCGAACTGGCCGAATATATTTTCCATCGCGTAGATAAAAATCTAAAACTGAATATCTTTATTAACGACGGTACCGAGGTAAAACCAAAGGACATTGCTTTTGAGGTAGAAGGTAACGTGATCAGTATATTAACTGCCGAGCGTTTGGTATTGAACTGTATGCAGCGCATGTCGGGCATTGCTACCAATACAGATCATATTGTCGATCTGTTAAAAGGCACTAATACCCAGGTTTTAGATACCCGCAAAACCACACCGGGAATGCGTTACCTGGAAAAATGGGCCGTACGTATAGGCGGCGGTGTTAACCACCGCTTTGGCTTGTTTGATATGATACTGATCAAAGACAATCACGTAGATTACTCGGGAGGTATAGCCCGGGCTATAGAGAATGCGCATCAATACATCGAAAAATCAGGCAAAAAACTGGCTATCGAGATCGAAGTGCGTAACCTTGAAGAGTTAGAGGAAGTATTACGGACAAGCGGCGTCGATCGTATTCTTTTAGATAATTTTAATTTTGCAGACCTAAAACAGGCGGTAAACATTATTGAGGGGCGCTATATTACCGAGGCATCAGGCGGTATCACTGTCGACAACGTACGGGACTATGCAAATTGCGGTGTCGACTATGTTTCGATAGGTGCACTTACACACTCTGTTAAATGCCTGGACCTGAGTTTAAAGGCGATCAAATAGCTGTTTCAAGCATTTTTAAGGACTTTATACACTTTTGCTAAATATGAATAAACTTGTTAGTACGCTCATCAATTTATAATATTGCGTTGATATGATAACCCCTTATTCAATTTCAGCGTTAATACTTGCTTATCTATTTGGATCTATCCCAACTGCCGTTTGGATAGGTATGGCATTTTATGGGATTGATGTCCGCGAATATGGCAGCGGTAATGCAGGGGCCACCAACACCTTCCGCGTGCTTGGTAAAAAAGCAGGCATCCCTGTAATGCTGCTTGATATTCTGAAAGGGTTTACAGCCACTAATCTGGCTTATTTTATCGGCGTTACCACTACCGGCGGCATACACTCAAACTCTTACACTAACTACGCGCTTGCGTTAGGCATTGCAGCCGTTATGGGCCACCTGTTCCCCATATTTGCCGGGTTTAGAGGTGGTAAGGGTATTGCCACTTTACTGGGTATGATACTGGCTATACACTTGCAGGCAGCTCTGCTTTGTGTGGTAATGTTTATTGTAGTATTATTGATTTTCAGATACGTATCGTTAGGTTCTATTTTAGCCGGATTTACCTACTTGATCGGGGTCACTTTTATCTTTCCCAGCAACCGGTCGGTGGTAATATATGGCATGTGTATGTTCCTGCTGATTTTGGTTACCCACCAGAAAAACCTCGAGCGTTTAATACGCGGCACCGAAAATAAGGTAAACCTCTTCAAAAAGAAAGAGGCATAATCTATACTGCTGCCCTCTTTTCTAAGCTACTATGTGTACCCATCTTATGTCAAACCCTTACAGGTTTGTTTTTTAATTCTACCGATCTTTTGCTTTTAAAGGGAGTAGATTTTTAAATGCCCAAAGATGTGTCCACATAATACTTTCTAAAAAGCCTGAAAACAAAAAATGCCGGATAACACACTGCTATCCGGCATTCTAAATTTCACTTACCTGTAAAGGCCGGCAAACTACATATATGCCCGCTGATTCTTACCTTCCATCCAGTTAACAAAAGCGCGGTTCACTACTTTGTTACCACCCGGGGTCGGGAAATCGCCCGAGAAATACCAATCGCCAGTGTGGTCAGGGCAGGCTTTATGCAGGTTATCTAAAGTTTGATAAATAACCCTAACCTCGGCTTTTATGTCTTTGGGGGTGATGATCTGTGCTATACGATCAGAAATTTCCTGATCGGTGAATGGCTCGTAGATAGCCTTAACGTGGTTAACCGCTTCCTCTTTCGGCAAGGCATCACTGGCTTTGCATTTGTTGTAAACATCGGTGATGATGCTCTCCTTACCTTGTTCTTTTAGCAAACTTATAGCGGCTTCAAAAGCAACAAACTCGCCCATGCGCGACATGTCAATACCATAGCAATCCGGGTAACGGATCTGCGGAGCTGACGATACTACCACAATCTTTTTAGGGCCCAAACGGTCCAATATCTTCAAGATACTTTGTTTTAAAGTAGTGCCGCGTACAATTGAGTCATCCAGGACAACCAAGGTATCGGTATCTCTTTTAATTAGTCCGTAAGTAGTATCGTATACGTGGGCTACCATCTCGGTGCGGTCAGCGTCCTGGGTAATGAAAGTGCGTAGCTTAACGTCCTTAATGGCAATCTTTTCGACACGCGGCGCCATGCAAAGCACTTCGCTTAATTCTTCCTCACTTATTTTATCCTCGCGGTTCAGCAAACGGTCGCATTGGTATTTCTTGATGTACTTATGCACTCCTTCAACCATACCGTAAAATGCAACTTCGGCGGTATTAGGTATGTAAGAGAACACCGTATTTTTGATATCATTATTAACAGCATCCAGTATTTGCGGACAAAGCAAGCGGCCCAACTGTTTACGCTCACGATAGATAGACGAGTCGCTGCCCCGTGAAAAGTAAATCCGTTCAAAAGAGCACGATTTTTTTTCGAGCGGCTCGCTGAACATATCCTCGGTAATCTTGCCATTCTTCTTGACAATCAGCGCATGGCCCGGCCGGATCTCTTTAATTTCGCCTACCGGGATATTGAATGCCGTTTGTATAGCAGGGCGCTCTGACGCAGCCACTACAATCTCGTCGTTATAATAATAAAATGCAGGGCGAATGCCTACCGGGTCGCGCATTACAAAGGCATCGCCGTGGCCCAGCATACCGGCAATGGTGTAACCACCATCCCAGTTACGGGCAGACTTTTGCAGGATCTTGGCCACATCCATATCATTGGCTATCAGCTTGCTTATTTCGGCATTATCGTTTAAGCCTTCACGTTTGTATTGGTCAAACAGGCCCTGTACCTCAGTATCAATAAAGTGACCCATTTTTTCCAGTACAGTCACGGTATCGGCTTTTTCTTTAGGGTGCTGGCCCAAATCGTACAGTTGTTGCAGCAACTCATCAACATTGGTCATGTTAAAGTTACCGGCAATAACCAGGTTACGGGTCATCCAGTTATTTTGACGCAGAAACGGGTGGCAGCTTTCAATACTGTTTTTGCCATGGGTACCATAACGCAAATGGCCCAATAACACTTCGCCGGTAAAGCTTACGTGCTCTTTGAGCCATTCGGTATCAGCCATTTTTTCTGGCGATTCCTTTTGTATATCGGCAAACTTCTTCTGGATGTACTCGAAGATGTCGGCAACCGCATTCGACGCCATTGAACGGTGCCGGCTAATGTAACGCTTACCAGGCTCAATATCCAGCTTAATGGTAGCAACCCCGGCACCATCCTGGCCCCGGTTATGTTGTTTTTCCATTAAAAGATAAAGCTTGTTTAAGCCGTACAGTGCTGTACCGTATTTTTTTTGATAATAAGACAGTGGCTTTAAGAGGCGGATAAATGCCACACCGCATTCATGTTTAATCTGATCGCTCATGATTGATTATGGAGCAGCAAAGTTAACTTTTAAACCAATACTATGCGCACACCAATTGTCATTAAATCGTATTAAATATTAACAAGATTTAAACATTATGTTATCGTCATATCACCAAAAAAGGCGACCAGGGCCGCCTTCCAATTATGGTCTATAGATTGTTTAGAGGTTTCTATTACAGTCTTTCGCCGTGCTGGCTGATGTCCAGACCAATAACCTCGTCCTCGGCTGATACACGCAGCGGAGAGATCATATCAGTGATCTTTAGTAACAATAGCGACCCAAAGAAAGCAAATATCGATACCAGGACCAAAGCTGAAACCTGAATTAAAAATAAATGCGACTGGCCGAAGAATAAACCATTGCCTGTTTTATTGCCCGGATTTACATTCTGGTTAGCAAATACACCGGTTAACAGCATACCTACCATACCGCCTACCCCGTGACAAGGGAAAACGTCCAGAGTATCATCGATAGAAGTACCTGTGCGCCACTCAACTACCAGGTTACTGATAACTGCCGATATAATACCTATAGCCAATGAGTGCGGGATAGAGACATAACCGGCGGCAGGTGTAATAGCCACCAACCCTACCACGGCACCGATACAGGTACCCATTGCCGATGGCTTGCGGCCCTGCAGCATATCAAAAAATATCCAGGTTAAACCGGCGGCTGCCGAGGCTGTAGTACTGGTTGCCAATGCTATAACGGCCAGGTGGTTTGCACCAAATGCCGATCCGGCGTTAAAGCCAAACCAACCGAACCATAACAAACCGGTACCAATCAACACATAAGTAATACGTGCAGGCGCATGGCTTGGCTCGTTTCTTTTCTTTAGATATAAGGCCGATGCCAATGCAGCCCATCCGGCAGACATGTGAACCACAGTACCCCCGGCAAAGTCAAGTACGCCCATCCTGGCCAATAAGCCATCCGGGTGCCAGGTTGCATGGGCCAGCGGTGTGAATATAAAGATGCTGAACAGAACAAGAAAAATAATGTATGAGTTGAAGCGGATCCGCTCGGCAAACGCGCCGGTGATCAACGCGGGCGTTATAATGGCGAACTTTAACTGGTACATAGCAAATAACAGCAGCGGAATGGTGGGCGCCGATTTCCAGGTAGCGTTACCTAACATGCCCTTCATCATAAAATAAGTACGCGGATCTCCAATTATACCATAAAAACTATCGCCAAAGGCCAAACTAAAACCGAAGATGCCCCACATTACGGTAATGATAACCATACAGACCACGCTTTGCAGCATAGTTGAAATAACATTCTTTTTGTTAACCATGCCACCATAAAAGAATGCCAAACCGGGTGTCATAATTAAAACCAATGCGGTCGACATGAGCATCCAGGCAATATCGCCGGTATTAAAATGAGTGGTTGTGGTGTTCTTAAACTCTACTGATGGAAAAATAAAGGTTAATACTAAAATACCAAGGATAAGTAAAAACGGAAAATAGCGCTTCATAGAAATCTTATACAATAATTTAAAAAAACGCCTGAAATTATGATTAATATCATAAATAATCGAAAAAAATGTTAAATTTTTCCTAAAAAGATAGCAGATTAGTTAATTTTTACAAAAAACTGCTTAACCAATCAGGATAAATACCCAACAATAGCAAAACGACAGCTATAATTGCGGGTGCAATCAGAAGGGGATGTGGCTGCGGGGTGGATTCGGCAACCTCGTCACGTTTTAAAAATAGGTATAATGGTATTTTGATATAGTAAAACAACGAAACTACGGTTGTAATTGCGCCTACTATGGTTAAAATCAGGAGCCAAATGCCATGATTTAAGGTATAAGCGCTATAAACAGCCGAAAAAACCGTCAGTTTAGCGACAAAACCCGCACTTACGGGCAATCCGGTTAACGAAATGAGGATAATTACAAAAGAAATTGATGCGACGGGATACTTCAGACCTAATCCTTTATAACTATCCAGGTTTTCAGATTGGGTAATACCGGTAAAATAAGATACCAGCATCAGTGCGCCAATATTGGCCAATATATAAACAGCCAAATAAAATACAAGCGCTTTGATACCTTGCTCATTAAACGTCACCACAGCCATTAAAGCAAAACCGGTATGCCCGATGCTTGAATAAGCTAACAGGCGCTTAACGTTTTTCTGCATAACAGCAGCAAAGTTCCCAGCTATCATGGTAAGCGCACCTATGATGGATAAACACAAGCCAAAATCAAAAGCATTCCACGCCGGGGTTATAATAAATGGCGTCAGGAAATTTATTAACAAGGCAAAGCCGGCAACTTTAGGCAACGTCGATAAAAATGCAGTGATTGGCGTAGACGCGCCTTCATAAACATCGGGCACCCAAAAATGAACGGGCACAAACGATAGTTTGAAGCCAATACCTATTAATACCAATACCAGTGCAAAAGCCGCTGCTGCTTTATTAACACCAATAAGGCCCGGCATAAAGCCATCATCAAACAACCCTAAGGTCCCTGTAAAACCATACAATAAGGATATACCGTAAAGCATTACGGCTGATGACGCCGCGCCAAACAACACATATTTTAAACCTGCCTCGGCACTAAAAGCGTTTTCGGCCCGATAAGCCACTAACAGGTATGAGGCTATCGACACCATTTCAATAGCCAGGTAGATTGACAACAGATTAACGGCCAGCGCCATCAAATGCAGCCCCAGGATGGCTGCGATGGTAATTGAATACAGATCAGACAGCTTTTTTGAATGTGCTTTGAGCTGTTCGTCCCAACCAAAATATAATAGCAGGATAAAAGCGCCTGCATCTATAATTAAACGAAGGATCACCGACAATTCTGTTTCGAGTAACATGCCGCTAAATAGCAGCCTGCCCCGCCCCGCCAGCAACGATATTTGCTGCGCATCTTTAGATATTACTAATATTATGCCTAAGCAAGCCACTATACGGCATAACTTTTCAGCATTGCGGCCAAAAAGCAAATCGGTAATTATTACCACCAGAAATAAAAGCGACAGGCATATTTCCGGAGCGACGTATTGCAAATCGCCCAGAATACCAGTTAGTTGTGCGCTTATATCGGGTAATAACATACTATTTGGGTAGATGTAAAAGTTGTACCAAAGCCAATACCGAATCATTGATCTTACTAAATACCAGCGAAGGCATTACCCCCAAAGCCAATACAACAACTGTTAAAGGCAATAGTGTAATGATTTCGCGGGCATTAATATCTGTTAAAGCTACTTTCCAGGCATCGCCACCCTTTAGTGATAACGAGCCAAAGTACATGCGTTGTAAGGTCCACAGAAAATAGCAGGCACTTAATAATATACCCACTGCACCGCAAACCGATAACCAATAAGGCAGCAATCCATTAACCGCTGGCGATTTAAATGCGCCAGCCAGCGAGAACGCCTCGGCAATAAAGGCCGAAAAGCCCGGCAAACCTAAGGATGCAAAGAACGCAATCATCACAAATACGGTAAACTTAGGCATCAATGAGCCTAAGCCACGGAAATTATAAATATCCCGGTCATGTACCCGGTTGTAAACAACACCTACAATAAAGAATAGCATGGTTGATAAGAAACCGTGGCTCACCATTTGCATAAGGGCGCCGCTCAGGCCCTCGGCGGTCTGCGAAGCTATACCAAGCAGCACAAAACCCATTTGTGATACTGATGAATAAGCGATAACTTTTTTCAGATCTCGTTGAGCTAATGCGTTTAGCGCGCCGTAAATAATGGAGATCACCCCAAGCAATCCGAGCCAAAATGCGCCGCTTGTGGCAACTTCTGGGAATATACTGACGCAGATACGGAT
>DATCXS010000286.1:0-5340 GCA_036565645.1 Mucilaginibacter sp. | reverse complement strand
AAAAAAACGCCATCAACCAGATTGTAGATGATTACCTCCTGCACCATAATATTATAGGCTTCGGCAAAGCTTTTAAACAAGTCATGGGTCAGAGGGCGGCTTGGGGTCATTTTTTCAATCTCAATGGCGATAGCCTGCGCTTCAAAGCTGCCAATGATGATTGGTAAGCGGCGTCGGCCGCTAACTTCGCCCAATACCAATGCATATGCGCCTGATTGTGTTTGGCTGTACGACAAGCCCACAATATCAAGCTTTAATTTTTTCATGTTATTACCCATTACAACGATCCTTACGCTAAGGCTTTATGTTCTTTAATAGCTGCTATCAATTTTGGTACCACTTCTAAGGCATCGCCAACAATGCCGTAATCGGCCACTTTGAAAATCGGCGCCTCGGGGTCCTTGTTTATTGCCACAATGACCTTGGACGAGCTGACACCCGCCATGTGCTGTATAGCGCCCGAAATTCCTATGGCAATATACAAATTTGGACTGACAGCTATACCTGTTTGCCCAACGTGTTCGCTATGTGGCCGCCAGCCTGCGTCAGACACCGGTTTTGAGCAGGCTGTCGCCGCACCCAGCAGGCCGGCCAGTTCTTCGATCATTCCCCAGTTTTCAGGTCCTTTTAAGCCGCGACCGCCTGAAACAACGATCTCGGCATCCGATAACGAAACTTTGTCTGTAGCGCGAATGATTTCTTTAACTATCACTGTAAAATCCGAAGGCTTAATGTCTATGCTAAAACCCTCAATCACTGCTGGTTTAACCACCTCAACTATCTTGTAAGAGTTGGGCGTAAGCGCAATGACTTTATTGGCTGATGTTAGCTCGACTGTAGCAAATGCTTTACCCGAGAAAGCAGTTTTCTTTACAGTGAACTTGCCGCTGTCTTGTTCTGGCAGCGCTACTGCGCCGTCAATCACACCTGCATCCAGTTTTACACCAATGCGCGGGGCCAGGCCACGACCTGAAAATGAGTTGGACAGTACAACAATATCAGCGCCTTCTTTTTTTGCAGCCTCTGCAATTACCGAAGCATAAGCCTGGTTTACAAAGTTTTTAAGCTGGCTGTTAGTTACACTTAATATTTTATCGGCCCCGTATTTGGCCAGTACGTTTAGTTCATCCGTACTCACATCACCTATAGATAAGGCAGTAAGTGTAGTATTATTCTGACCGGCAATAATACGGGCATAGCTGACAGCTTCAAAAGTTGTTTTTTTGAACTTGCCGCCGGCATTTTCCGCATATATTAAAACTGACATAGTATCTATCCGAAATTAAATAACCCGGGCCTCAGTATGTAATAGCTCAATCAATTTAGCCGGGTCATCAGCATCAACCAATGTTACCTGGCCACGGGGGGCCGGTGTTTCATAACTAATAATCTCTGAATTTGTTTTTACTTCAACGGTCTCAATAACATTTAACGGCTTGGTACGGGCCGACATAATGCCCCGCATATTTGGGATCTTCGGTTCTGCTACGCCTTCGGCAGCACCTGCAATAAAAGGCAGAGGAATGATCAGCACTTCTTTACCGCCTTCAATCTCTCGCTCGACAGTGGCCTTATCGTCTTCGATATCCAGTTTTTTTATAATAGATACAGAAGGAATATCCAGTAGCTCACCAATCATACCAGCCACTTTTGAGCCGTTGTAATCAATCGACTCGCGGCCGGTCAGTATCAGGTCGAACGGATTAGATTTCACGTATTGCGCTATCTGATAAGCCACAAACCAGGCATCGTGCGGCTTGGCGTCAATGCGTATGGCATCAGTGGCACCTATCGCCAATGCTTTGCGGAGGGTTGGCTCTGTAGCGGCATCGCCCACATTGATAACAGTTACAGTGCCGTTACTACCATCAGTTAACTCGATAGCGCGTGCAAGAGCTATTTCGTCGTAGGGGTTTAAAATGAATTGAACCCCGTTTGTATTAAATTGCGTGTTGTTATCAGTAAAAGTTATTTTTGTAGTGGTATCCGGGACATTACTTATACATACCAGAGTTTTCATAACATAGATTTTCACAAATTTAGATAAAAAAGACAGGGTTTAAAAATGGAGACAAACAGATTAGAAAAGCTACTGGAATTTATTAAAAACGAACCCAATGATGAGTTTTTAAAATATGCACTGGCTACCGAGTATCTCCGTTTAAATAATGCCGGCAAAGCGTTGCAGTACTATGAGGAGCTGGTAATCAACCATCCGCAATACTCAGGAACTTACTATCATTTAGGTAAGTTATATGAAGCCCTTAACCGCAAGGACGACGCGATCAAGATCTATGAAAAGGGAATGGAAATTACCAAAGCCAAGCGCGATAATCATGCTTTTAATGAGTTGCAAGGTGTGTATCGTGAATTGATTGGTTATGATGACGACGATGATTATTAATATAAAATAGGGTGTTACTCCTGAGGCGCTCAAAGGGCGGACGTCGGCCCGCCCCTATGCTTCGAGAGCCTCAGCCTGACAGCCATTAAACAGGTGATATTGAAAAAACGCCAACTTCTTTTTTTAAGTGATGCTTTTATTTATACGCTGAGCGCATTTGGCGGTCCGCAGGGACATATTGCGGTTATGCTGCGCGAGTTTGTGCAGAAACGCAACTATATTACCGAAGAGGAGTTGATGGAATTGAATGCTTTGACGCAGGTATTACCAGGCCCTTCGTCTACGCAGACGTTGGTAGGTATAGCCTGGAAAGTAGGTGGCTTATGGTTGGCAATTGCTACTTTTTTTTTGTGGATATTACCCTCGGCAGCCTTGATGTGTGCCGCTGCTATCAGTTATAAGATGTTTGCCGACAGGGGCAGGATGGTAGATGTCCTGGAGTTTATCAGGCCGGCAGCGGTGGGGATTGTGGCTTATGCCACATATACCTTTGCCTGCAGGTTCCTGAAAACGCGTGTCAGCACTATGCTGGCAATCGGCTCATTTATTGCGACGCTGATTCTGCAAAATGCTTACGCTTTTCCGATATTGATCTTGTTGGGAGGCATTGTGTCGTCAGCCCTTGAAACCCAGCAGCAGGAGAATGAGTTGCGGGTTAAACTGTTTGCCAATGTTAATCCCAATAAGGTAATGTATTTCGTCGGTGTATTGCTGACTTTTGCTGCGCTGGGTGCTGTTATTAATCGTACGTCGCCATTTAGTTTGCCGATACGTATGTTTGAGAACTTTTACCGTAACGGCATCATGATCTTTGGCGGCGGGCAGGTGCTGGTGCCGCTGATGTATACCGAGTTTGTTGAGGTAAAGCATTACCTATCCGGGGCCGAGTTCTTGTCGGGATACGCACTGCAACAGGCGCTTCCGGGGCCAACCTTCTGTTTTACCTCATTTTTGGGCGGCACGGTTATGGGCAATCATGGGTATGGCATAGGCGGGCAGATTGTTGGTAGCTTGATTGCTGTTATCGGCATTAATTCGCCTGGACTGATATTGATCCTGTTTATTGTGCCTTTCTGGGAGGACCTGAAGAAGATAACCCGCATCAAGAATTCGCTGAGCGGCATTAATGCCGTAACGGTAGGCTTTATGGCAACTGCGCTAATCTCCCTAACACGTCCTTTCGGGTTAAACCTAATGGCCCATGCGGTTATCATTGGTACCTTTCTGTTGTTGCAATTCACCAAAGTTAAAACCCCGATAGTGATTGTGATCGGGGTAGTGTTGGGGTTGATTTTTTAAACATATCGCTCGCCCTCTTTATAATTTTGAGCATAACAAGAAACGACGATATCCGAAGTTTGCAACTTCGGACAGCGCAGGTTGATATTTTAACCCCTAATCCCCTGAAGGGGGAATGTGACATTTACTAATAACACTATAATCTATTACTCCCTCTTCAGGGGGCAGGGGGGTTAAAACGGCGGTTCATCATCAATATCATCCATCCGCGACGGACGGATAATAAAGTTGCCTGGTTTATCAAAGTCGTTAGATGGATTTAAACCTGTGAACGCGCTGCCTGATGCAGGGAAGGAATCGCCACTTTCCAAATCCTGGAACTTAACATATTTACCTACGAATTTCAGACGTACGGTACCTGTTTCACCGTTACGGTGCTTGGCAATGATTATCTCGCCGACGCCTTTAGTTGGGTTATTATCTTCGTCGACCTCTAAACCATAATATTCGGGGCGATATAAGAACAGCACCATATCCGCATCCTGCTCAATAGACCCCGACTCACGTAAATCCGATAACATCGGGCGCTTATTGGCACCGGGGCGGCTCTCAACCGCACGGCTCAATTGCGACAGCGCGATTACCGGCACATTAAGTTCTTTAGCAACCGATTTTAACGCACGCGAGATACTACCGATCTCCTGCTCACGGTTACCACCACCTTTGTTATCGTTTTTACCATGCATCAGCTGCAGGTAGTCAATGATGATGAGCTGGATATCATATTGCGATTTTAAACGGCGGCATTTGGCTCTGAACTCGAAAATATTCAGCGCCGGGGTATCGTCAATAATCAGCGGCGCTTGCTCCAGGCGGCCGATCTTAGAGTGAATCTGCTGCCATTCCCACTCCTCCAAAGTACCCTTACGGATCTTTTCCTGCTCGATCTCGGTCTCGCCGGAAATCAAACGATTAACTAACTGTACTGAGGACATCTCGAGCGAGAACACCACAACCGGTCTTTCAAAGTCAACTGCGGCGTTACGCGCACAGGTTAGTACGAATGCCGTTTTACCCATTGCCGGACGGGCCGCGATAATTACCAGGTCAGATTTTTGCCAGCCCGAAGTCATGCGGTCCAGGTCTGTAAAGCCTGAAGCTACGCCGGTCAAACCGTCTTTCTTGTCTTTCAGCGCTTCAATTTCTTTCAGCGTTTCGCGCAAGATATCATCCATTTTACGCGAGTCGCGACGCAGGTTATTTTGGGCGATGTCGAACAGGTTCTTTTCGGCTTTATCCAGCAGGTCGAGCACATCGGTAGTATCCTCATAAGCGCTGGTAACAATTTCTGTTGATATGCGGATCAGCTCGCGCTGAATGAATTTTTGAATAACAATGCGGGCGTGATACTCAATATTAGCTGCCGACGCCACCCTGTTGGTCAGCTCGGTAATGTAATAAGCACCGCCAATCATTTCCAGCTCGCCCTGTACGCGCAGTTGGGCGGTAACGGTCAAGATATCAACCGGCGACGTTTTTTCGAACAGGTACTGGATGGTTTTGAATATTTTTTGATGTGCGTCTTTATAAAAAACATCCGGTTTCAGGATATCAATTACAGACGACAGTGCATCTTTCTCTAACATCAAAGCGCCCAGTACAGCTTCTTCTAAATCAATGGCTTGCGGAGGGAGCTT
>DATCXS010000255.1:0-4503 GCA_036565645.1 Mucilaginibacter sp. | reverse complement strand
TGTTTGGTGCGCATTTGAACGACCTGCCGGCGATATGGGAGGAACTCATTGAAGCCGGGTTTGAAAGCGGCCACGCCTACGGCAAAGCTCTGCGTACCGTAAAAAGCTGCGTCGGCAGCACGTGGTGCCGGTT
This sequence comes from Mucilaginibacter sp., assembly GCA_036565645.1. Taxonomy (GTDB): domain Bacteria; phylum Bacteroidota; class Bacteroidia; order Sphingobacteriales; family Sphingobacteriaceae; genus Mucilaginibacter. The sequence continues at coordinate 4,370 of DATCXS010000255.1, read as the reverse complement.
TGGCTTGCACGATAGTGTGTCGTTTGCTATTGAGATCGAGGACAGATATAAGGGCATCCGGGCGCCGCATAAATTAAAAGGTGGCGTAAGCGGCTGTATCCGTGAATGCGCCGAGGCTAAATCCAAGGACTTTGGCATCATCGCTACCGAAAAAGGCTGGAACCTGTATGTATGCGGCAACGGCGGTTCTAAACCGCAGCATGCCGAGCTGTTTGCCAGCGACATCGACAAAGAAACACTGGTTAAGTACCTGGACAGGTTCCTGATGTTCTACATCAAGACCGCCGAACCATTGTCGCGTACCGCAACCTGGTTAAATAAAATGGACGGGGGCCTGGCCTATCTGAAAAATGTTGTGATCAATGACAGCCTTGGCATTGGTGAACAGCTTGACGAAGAAATGCAGGCTTTGGTAAACACTTACCATTGCGAGTGGAAAGAAGTTATTGAAGACCCGAACCTGCGTAAACGCTTCAGTCACTTTGTAAATGCGCCCGAGGAAAAAGATCCGAGCGTACAATTTGAACCGATGCGCGAACAGGTAAAAGCGACATGGTAATAGACGAAGTTGCAGGATGCACTTGTTTCACGCGAGTGTGAAACAAGTGGAACAAGGTTTTACACAATTGGCTGAATATCAACTTATTGAAAAATATAGTGAAACAAAATAAAACAAGAAAAACCGCTTTTAAGTGTTTTCTTGTTTCATAACTAAGCAATAACCAAAAAGAATTCAACATGGAAACATTAATAGATAACTGGGTATTAGCCTGCCGCGTTACTGATATTCCTGAAAACGGCGGCGCCTGTGTAAAATTAGGTGATGAACAAATTGCAATATTTAACTTTACTCGTCGCGGCGAATGGTTTGCCACACAAAATCTTTGTCCGCACAAACAACAAATGGTATTATCGCGGGGGATGATAGGCAGCACCGGCGAAAGCTGCGAACCCAAAGTAGCTTGCCCTTTTCATAAAAATACGTTTTCGCTACTGACCGGGGAGTGCTTAACAAACGAAGAATTATCCATAAAGACTTATGGCATACGCGTAGACGAGGGAAAGATATATATCAATCTTTAAGCAGCTTCTTCGGTAAGTTTAAGAAGCTTGTCATAATTAGCTATTTTAATGCTTTTACCGGAAAGCTCCAGCAAACCATCTTGTATCAATTCATTAATCACCCGAAAAACGGTTTCATAAGTAGCGCCCGAAAATGACGCCAGATCCTGGCGGCTCAGTTCAATATTAATAAAGCCCTCCGCAGTCAGCCCAAATTGATCTTTCAGATTAATCAATGCTTCTGCAACCCGGCCTTTTACCGGCATGTGCGCCAGGTTACGGGTCTTCCGTTCGGACACCCGAAGGTCATATGCCAGGAACATCAATAGCTTATAGGTAAAATCGGCATTTACTTTCAATGTTGCTTCAAAAAAATCCATATCTACATAACTGACAATCCCTTCTTGTATCGCCGTTGCCGATATAGAATAAACACCGTCACCACCCAAAGCCCGGTGACCAAAGATCATCCCGGCACTGGCAAACCTTAAAATCAGTTCTTTTTCGGCGCCCCAGCGCTTGTGAACCTTCACAACACCACTATTTACAAAGAAAACACCCTTAACCGGATCGCCTTCTTTAAAAATAACTTCACTTTTTTTTACTTTATAATTCTTTTTATGCGCCAAAATAGCCGGAAGCCACTCCTTTAAACAATTTTTGCACAAAAAACAGGTTTCGGGGTCTTCAATTATGGTTGCTTTTTTCATTTTGATGCGACAAGACCAGTTAAAAACACAATTATAATCAATTAATCAGCAAATTTTTGGACTATTTTTTGCCAACGATATATTTTACATCATTTTTTTTAACAAAACGCACCTATAAACTATGCATTAAACGATTTTACCTAAAAATTATACGTTAGATTTTTATAAAAATCATATTTGAGACGATTTTTATAATTGTTAGATTAAATATTTCTTAATAAATAGAATAATTGATTAAATAAATCATAAAAATTTACCGAAAAGTTAATTAAATTCAAAATTTACCATTAAACCTGATATATTTACACTTATAAAAGGTCGCAGTATTTTAAAAAGACAAAAAAATGGAGAGAAACCGACAGTAATAAAATAAAAAACCTTGCCGGGAGGTCGCATTCCCAGGCAAGGCAGACAGTTTTAATCGCTTTAACAAAAAAAACCAACTCAAATGTACAAAAATGAATTAAACCAACGCATTATTGCGTCAATTCTATTGTGTACGTCATGCTTTTATGCAAAAAATGTAAAAGCACAGCTTTCTTTAACCGGTCAATTACGCACCCGGGGCGAGCTACGCGACGGTTACGACACTTCACCATTAATCAAACCAGATAAATTCAAGCTTCTTTCCATGACGTAAGACATCTGGTAAGGTCCTCATGTACATCTCCGAATACGCTAAAGCGGCAGCTCAGATATCACGGCGCCCATTTTTGCCTGGCATGTCAACACCTTATAATTCGATTTTAATATAGACCATGAAAAATCAACTCCAGAAACTCAATATATTTTCAATTAAAGGTGTGCAGATGCGCACTTTTCATATCACCTGGTTAATGTTCTTTGTTTGCTTCTTTGGCTGGTTTGGCCTGGCGCCGTTGATGCCTACCATCCGCGCCGAGCTACATTTAACCAAAGCTCAGGTGGGTAACACCATTATCGCGTCAGTAGCGGCAACTATCATCGCCCGCCTTTTGATAGGAAAACTTTGCGATGTATGGGGGCCGCGTAAAACGGCAGTACGCTTATTATTAATCGGCTCAATACCGGTTTTCCTGGTGGGCCTGGCGCATAATTATACCAGCTTCCTGTTGTTTCGTTTGGCAATAGGTGTAATTGGTGCATCATTCGTTATTACACAGTTTCACACCTCAATGATGTTTGCCCCCAATATTAAAGGTACTGCCAATGCAGTAACCGGCGGCTGGGGTAACCTGGGTGGAGGCGTAACTAATATGGTGATGCCGCTGATCTTTGCCGCTATTGTGGGCTTTGGCTATACTAAAAGCGAAGCCTGGCGCTATGCCATGATCGTTCCGGGTGTAATGATGCTGATCATTGCTTTGGTGTATTATAAATTCACGAAAGACACTCCCGAGGGTAACTATGACGAGACAGGCTATATTAGAGCCGATGCCGGTAAAACAGATTGGTCTATACTGGCCGACTGGCGCATCTGGGCCTTAACCATGGCCTATGCCATGTGCTTTGGCATGGAGCTGACCTTTGACAACGTAGCCTCACTACATTTTGTGGACACCTTTCATTTAAACCAGAGCCAGGCAGGTTTTTGGGCGGGGATATTTGGTTTTATGAACCTGTTTTCCCGCGCTTTGGGTGGTATAGCTTCTGACAAGGCGGGCAGGAAATTTGGCATGCGTGGTAAAGGTTTACTATTAGCAGGAGTATTGTTGTTAGAAGGCGCCGGATTAATCTTGTTTGCGCAGGCCGGCTCTTTGATGATGGCCATTATTTGTATGCTGACTTTTGCGCTGTTCCTGAAAATGTCTAACGGCGCAACTTATGGTATAGTGCCATTTGTCAACGCCAAAAATGTAGGCTTGGTAAGCGGTATTGTTGGCGCAGGCGGCAATATGGGCGGCATGCTGTTTGGCTTCTTGTTCAAGTCATCTACCATCACCTATGTAGAGGCATTTACTTATATCGGCTATACGGTGATAGCTGTTTCGGTAATTGTATTGATAACCCGTTTTCAAAAACAACCGGCTGCTGACGAGGTGCCGGATAGTAAACTGGCAGGGGCAGTTTAATTAAAGTAGCTTGTCATTTCGACCAACGGGAGAATCTTGTACGATCAATTCAGCCGAGGTGTATAAGATTTCTCCTCGTACCTCGTCGAAATGACAAATCCTTAATTGATATCATCACTATAAAATAACAATGGCAAAAAAGCACACTGACACCCAACTAAGCACCACCTGCTGTTACTGCGGGGTTGGGTGTGGTGTGCTTTTAAACAAAGAAAAAAATGGCGCGGTCAGCCTGGAGGGCAATAAAGATCATCCGGTAAATAAAGGCGCATTGTGCAGTAAGGGCATGAACCTTCACCATACCGTAAATGACAAAACTGATCGCCTGCTCTATCCGCAAATGCGATATAATAAAAACATGCCCAGGCAGCGCGTAAGCTGGGATGAAGCATTAGACAGGACTGCGGCGGTTTTTAAAACTTTTATCAATAAATATGGCCCCGATTCAGTAGCTTTTTATGCCTCGGGGCAATGCCTTACCGAGGAGTACTATGTAGTCAATAAGCTGATTAAGGGATTCATCGGCAGCAATAATATCGATACCAAC
>DATCXS010000088.1:0-2578 GCA_036565645.1 Mucilaginibacter sp. | reverse complement strand
AGCCACCCGCCGGGTAGTATCGCCTCTTACCACCGCATCAATGGATGGTATACCCTCGCTGAATACACGCACATGAATATTATCTTTCAAGTCATTATCCTGACCATGAGTATTGCCTACAATGTCATTATTTAGCATTGCATCTACATTCCAATGTTCATCTTTAGCGCGTTTAGCTACGTGCGCCGAGCCGCTCAGTCCCTGCTCCTCACCGGGAACAGCCATAAATATTATTGTGGCCGGAAACGAGCGCTGCGCCATCACCCTGCATATCTCCATGGATACAGCCGTACCCGAGGCGTCATCAACCGCACCGGGTTCAACGGCGTTTGCATTCATTACATTGGTTACCCGAGAGTCGTAATGTCCTGAAACTACATATACACGCGTGTCCGTTGGATCTGTGCCTTTCAGGATAGCCAGCACATTCTTCAAAACGGTAGGCTTATTATAGCGTCCACCTGCCGGTTGAGTAAACGTATCAAACTCCACCTTCATCCTGCCGTTTGACGCAGTGGCATACCGTTCCATTTCACTTTTTATCCAGTTGCGCGCCGCGCCGATGCCTTCGGTTTTGCTGGTGGTGTCGCTCAATGTATGCCGGGTTTTAAAACTTACCAGCTTGCGGATAATAGCTTCAATATTTTTGGCTGATACCTCATCGACCATCTGCTTTATGGCAGGATCTCGTTTGATGGTGGTTTGCGCCACAGCGGGCAAAGTGATGCATAACAGCAGTAAGAGATTGATGTGTTTCATGTAATATCTTTAATCGTTGTAATAGTACTCAAATAACCAAATACGGGCTGTCACCCTGAGGCTCTCGAAGGGTGAGCGTGGGGAACTCGCCAACTATGTATGTCTTTTCGATAGTCCCGGAAGCATTTCCCAATCACCGGCAATCAAGGCTTCTTTCTTTTTCCTATTCCAGCCTTTAACCTGCTTTTCAAAAGCTATTGCTTGTGTAATATCGGGAAATCTTTCCTGAAATACTAGTTTCAAAGGCCGCCTTTTACAAGTATAGCAATCAGGATTTACATTATTATTGTGCTCATACAGCCGTCGTTCCAGGTCATTAGTGACTCCAGTGTAGTAAGAATCATCTTCGCAAAGTAGTATGTACACAAAGTATTGATGCATCGTATTATATATGCTAGCTATGCCAACGCTCATGCTTCGAGAGCCTCAGCATGACACCCCCTTTTTAACCTGTTTAAACTTTTATTCATCATCCTCCTCATCACTCACCGTCGCCAGCATATCATCCACCTGCTTAAAGTTGCTGCGCACAAAGTGGCACCAGTCGCATTCCTTTTTGCCGCAGCCGGTGTTGAACTCGTGCGCCATGATTTTTTGATACACAGTTTCTATCTGACCGGTCACTATCTCAATATCCTCCGGACTAATCACAATTTTTTCTTTATGATATTCGCCCTCGCTAACCGGTTCTACAAAATCAAATATAGTAGTGGTCACCTCCCAATCATTAGTGCGATCGTTATCTATTAATATTTTATAAAATACAGCCTGGCGCCAGTAGTCGCCGCCTTCAGGTTTCTCATCGTCGGGGCGCTTTAGTTTTTTTATGGCATTTTTAAGCTTACCTGTTTTATAATCGACGATGGTGGCGTGCTTGCCTGCAAACTCAATCTTATCCAGGTTACCTTTTATTGGGATGCCATTAACCTCGATATTTTTAATGGGGCGTTCGGTTACAGCAACTTTATTCCATTGATCTACGTTCTGTTCGTAGTAATCTGCCAGTATTTTATCGCCATAATCAACTTTCAATTTAAAATCTTCTTTGGTAAACGAGTCGCGGTTGCGGTACATATACCACCTGAATTCTTTCAGGAACTGCTCGGTCGACGGGAAATTATCGTCATCATCCTTTAACCACCTAAAGGCCTTGTTCAGTGCCCAGTGTACTGCCTGCCCAAACGTGGCCGACGGACTTTTACCCGACGGCACCCGGATCAAACACTGAAAATAAAAACGAAGCGGGCAATCCAGGAAATTGCTTAAATGCGTAACCGACAAAGTATAGTTTTGCAGCAGCTGATTAATATAGTTTCTGTCCAGTAAATCAACTTTTGGCTTGTCTGCCTCGCTGAACTGGGTAGCATAAAACTCCAGCATGGCAGTTTCGCCAACTTTGGGGCGCTCAACCTCCATATCGGTTTGAGCCAGTATTTCGCCAATAAATTGCGAAGCTTCCTGATCCTTGCCGTTCTTGTCTTTACCCGCAAATGAGATGGCCAGATTTTGCTTAGCCCGTGTGAGCGCGACGTAGAACAAGCGGCGCGATTCTTCTTTTTGGGCAATATCATCATTGGCGGCCTGCGTGAGCGTATCCGGATAGCTAAATCCGGTGTTACGGCCCTTTCTGTCCCAGGTCTTTTTATCGCAGCCAATAAAGAATACATGCTCAAACTCTTGCCCCTTTGATCCGTGGGCGGTAAAGAAGTTCACCCCGTTTTCAGAAAAGATCACCTGGTTCAAATCCAGACGGATGCCGTGATCTTTCATAGTATCGATGATCTGCAGCAATTCTCCAACGGTCAACTCCGGGTTCTTG
>DATCXS010000312.1:0-7300 GCA_036565645.1 Mucilaginibacter sp. | reverse complement strand
ACTCATTCACTCATTCACTCATTCACTCATTCACTCATTCACTCATTCACTCATTAGCGAGTGTTAGTGAAGCTGAAGTATCTCTTTTATATCCGCAATGATCTTATTAGCTAAATTATTGGCGACAGTTTCAGAATCACCTTCAGAATATATGCGGATGATCGGCTCTGTATTTGAACGGCGCAGATGCACCCATTGTTTGTCAAACTCTATTTTCAGTCCATCGATAGTTGAATGCGGCTGATCCTGGTATTTAGCTTCCACTTTCAGCAACAGCGCGTCAATATCCATGTCCGGCGTAAGGGTGATCTTATTTTTTGAGATGAAATAGTTTGGATAGGAACTGCGCAGATGCGAGATCGGTTTGCCATACTTAGCCAGATGAGTTAAAAACAAAGCTATACCCGCTAAAGCATCACGGCCATAGTGCAGTTCAGGATAAATCACCCCGCCATTACCTTCGCCGCCAATTACTGCTTTAACTTCTTTCATCTTATTTACCACATTCACCTCGCCTACTGCAGCCGCATGATATTCGCCACCGGCTTGCTCAGTAACGTCGCGCAAGGCGCGGGTTGATGATAGGTTTGATACCGTATTGCCTTTAGTATTTTGCAGAATATAATCGGCAACGGCTACTAAAGTATATTCTTCGCCAAAGACATTGCCATCCTCGCACACAAAGCACAGGCGGTCAACATCCGGGTCGACAGCGATACCCAGGCTGGCATTTTTGCTCAAAACTTCTTTAGACAGCGCTACCAGATTCTCGGGCAGTGGCTCCGGGTTATGCGGAAATTCACCGTCAGGCTCGCAGAATAATTTGTGTACCGTTTTAACGCCTAATGCTTCCAGCAAGGCAGGTACAAAAATCCCCCCGGTTGAGTTTACACAGTCAATAACCACTTTGAAATCAGCTTTAGCGATAGCATCGACATCCACCAACGGCAATGCCAATATCTGGTCTATATGTTTTTGCAGATAGCTATCATCCAGCTTTACTTTACCTAATGCGTTAACGTCGGCATAGGTAAAATCACTGTTCGCGGCTATTTCTAATACTTCTTTACCGTCAGCGTCGCTAATAAACTCGCCGTCGGCATTTAATAATTTAAGGGCGTTCCATTGTTTTGGGTTGTGGCTGGCAGTTAATATAATGCCACCCGCAGCCCTTTCAAGCGGAACGGCAATTTCAACGGTCGGCGTAGTAGAAAGGCCAACATCAACTACATCAATACCCAAACCCTGCAGCGTACCAACCACCAAGTTGTTAACCATGCTACCCGAAATACGCGCATCTCTGCCAACAACTATCTTTTTTATACCGGCTTTCTTAACCGCCCAGGCCCCATAAGCCGAAGTAAATTTTACAATATCCAATGGCGTTAAACCATCGCCTGCAGCACCACCAATAGTGCCGCGTATCCCCGAAATTGATTTTATTAAAGTCAAAACGCTATCTAAAGTTAATGTGTCGCGAAAATAATTATATTATGTGAAGGATTAATGAAATTAAAGTCATTTTGGAAATTGAAGACAATTCCCAACAGACAACATTATCAGTTTGCTGTGGTCGGCTTATTGCGCGTATAGATCTTGAAACAAGTTCAGGATGACCGGAGTAATTAGTCTTAAAGATTGTTTCTATCTTTATCCCCAACAAAACCACCATGCCCGATTATTTACTGCAATTAGACCGGCACCTGTTCCACTTCATTAATCATGACCTGGGCAATGCCTTTTTTGATGTCTTGATGCCTGTTTTGCGTAACCGGCTGGTGTGGATACCGCTGTATGTTTTCATTTTTGTTTTTTGCCTTTGGCGATATAAAAAGAGCGGAGCTATGATCATTGTGTGCCTGGCATTGACTGCTGGCGTGGCTGATTTTGGCAGTGCGACCATCCTCAAATCATTTTATAAACGGGTGCGGCCGTGTAATGACCCCGTAATGTCGGCCACAATCGTCAGTCGAGTGCCTTGTGGTACGGGCTACAGCTTCCCCTCTTCACATGCCAGCGACCATTTTGCCGTCGGTGTTTGTCTGATTATGATATTTTACCGCCGCTATAAATGGATACTGCCCGCTGCATTACTGTGGGCTGCAGCCATAAGTATTGCACAGGTGTATGTGGGTGTCCACTACCCCATTGACATTACCTGCGGAGCGATATACGGTACGTTGACGGGCCTGCTGCTGGGCTGGGCGTTCTGGAAAATTAATCCTAATTTCAGGCATGAAATTTAGGTTATTGGGCATATTGATTTTGTTGGTGTCGCTTACAGATCAGCTGTATGCCTACGCTCCTGCCGATACACCGCGATATGACATGGTCAAGCTGGAGATAAAACGCTTAAAGCGCCAGCGCACGCTCCACATTTATTTCCCGCCAAGCTATTGGAACACGCGTAAAAAGTTCCCGGTTATTTATGTGCAGGACGGGCAGACCACCTTTATTAACGGCGCTTATAACAACGAAAGCTTATATGCCGACTCGCTGGTTAACCTGATGCCGACCGATAAGCAGTGCATTATTGTAGCTATACAATCGGGCATTACCAGTGCGCGGATGCAGGAGTATAACCCGTATACAGGCACCAGCGATGCTGCCATTTACGCCGCCTATGTAGCCAAAGATGTAAAAACGTATATCGACACCACCTTCCGCACGCTAAAAGATGCTAAACATACGGCCATTGTCGGCAGCTCTATGGGTGGATTAATCAGCATGTACATTGCGGCTAAATATAGCGATGTATTTGGGGTTGCCGGTATATTTTCGCCTGCTTTCTGGTATGCTCCTGCTGTTTATGATGATATGGCTAAACAAGCCATCAACCGTAAATCAAAATTCTTTTTTGCCTGCGGCGATGCCGAGCCTGATGAAACCGAATATATAAACCGCATGACCACATTGTTGTTACAGAAAAAGATAAGCCGTAAAAATATACCCGCCCCTATGGTAGTAAAAGGCGGCAAAGCCAACGAGAAACAATGGCGCATTGATTTCGAAGCATTTTACCGCTGGTTTACCGGGCAGCTTTAATTTTGTATTGATCGACAACTTAAGATCATAATAAAAGATTGACACCATGCAAAAATTCACCACCTTTTTAATGTTCGAGGGCCGCGCAGAAGAGGCCATGAACTTTTACACTTCGCTGTTTAAAAACTCAGAAATTGCCAAAGTCACAAAATACGATGCTAACGGACCTGGCGCAGAAGGCAGTATTATGCACGCCACCTTCAAACTAAACGGCCAGGAATTTATGGCGATAGACAGCCACGTTAAACATGCGTTCACTTTTACGCCGTCTGTATCCATCTATGTAACCTGCGAAGATGAAGCAGAGATCGATTCAACATACGCAGCTTTAACCGAAGGCGGCAGTGCATTGATGCCATTGGGCAGTTATGGCTTTAGCAAGAAGTTTGCGTGGGTTAATGACAAATTCGGCGTTTCGTGGCAATTGAATTTACCTTGATTTTTTTGGCGATGATGTCCTATATCTTAAATCGCGTTTGTTATATAGACATAATTGAAATTATTCTATAACATTTAAAAGATCAGACAATGAAGGAGTACATGTTAATTTTCAGACATCAGGACGGTAGCAAAATCGCATCGCCAGAGCAAATGCAGAAATGGATGCAGGCTACTATGGATTGGCTAAACGGCATCGCTGCCAAAGGTAAATACGAAGGCAAAGGCGACGGTTTGGTGATGGATAATGCCAAAGTAGTGCATCATGGTGGCACAGTGACCAACGGCCCGTTTGGAGAGATTAAAGAAACCTTGGGCGGCTATGTAATTGTCAAAGCCGACTCTATCGACGAGGCTGCCGAATTTGCAAAGGGCTGCCCTGTTTTAGGCGGGGAAGGCAATACGGTGGAAGTGCGTTTATTAGCTAAAGGGGACGGGGTGCATTAATAAATTCCGACAATTTGCGACCATTACTTTATGGAGCATCAACAAATTATTCCACATCTATTCAGGACAGAGTACCGTAAGCTGATTTCGGTACTCTGTCGCTATTTCGGGTTTGACCAAATTGAACTTGCCGAAGACGTGGCCAGCGAAACATTCCTGATAGCTGCTCAAAACTGGGGGATTAACGGATTGCCGCCCAACCCTACGGCCTGGCTGTATAGCGTTGCCAAAAACAAAGCTAAAAACCAATTGCAACGTGGTAATTTGTTTGATACCAGGATAGCTCCCAAAATACGGGAAACGGCGACTGCCCTTTACGCTTATGAACCCGATTTATCTCCTCAAAACATTAACGACTCGCAGTTGCAGATGATGTTTGCCATTTGCCATCCGGCAATATCAACCGAAGCACAGGTAGGTCTGGCGCTGCGTATTCTGTGCGGATTTGGTATTAATGAAATTGCCGATGCTTTTCTGACAAACAAAGAGACTATCAATAAACGACTGTATCGTGCCAAAGAGAAATTGCGCGAAGAAAAGATCAAAATAGAAATGCCTGCCAAAAGTGAGATAGAGCGTCGCCTCGACCAGGTGCTGACGACGATTTACCTGCTTTTTAACGAAGGCTATTATTCATTGAGCAGTGATACTACGCTGCGCAAAGATCTGTGCCTGGAAGCACTGCGATTGTGCACTATGCTGGTTGAAAACAAACAAACCGACAAGCCCAAAGTAAATGCCTTACTATCGCTCATGTGTTTTCACGCTTCGCGATTTGAGGCAAGGATTGGTAAAAACGGCGAGTTGATTTTATACGACGATCAGGACACCTCGCTTTGGGATACTGACCTGATTAGCAAAGGTGCTTATTTCCTAAACTCCTCAGCTGTGGGCGAGCAGCTGTCGCGCTATCATTTAGAAGCCGCTATTGGTTATTGGCGAACACAAAAATTGGATACGCCAGAGAAATGGCAGGTAGTGTTGGGCCTGTATGATCAATTACTCCAGATAGCCTACTCGCCCATAGCAGCTTTAAACCGGGCTTATGTATTGTCTAAAGTTGCCGGAAATAAGGCGGCAATAGCTGAGGCTAATAAGTTAGACCTTACTGAAAATCAGTTTTATTTTACTTTATTAGGACACCTGTATACCGGAATTGATAATGAGCAGGCTATGCTGAATTTTCGGCAGGCCTTATCACTAGCCAGATCGATGGCAGATAGACAGATCATTCAACAGAAAATAGATAAATTATCCTCTTAGCTTATCTAACAAATCGCTTAATAAACCGGCTTCTTCGGCGGTGAGGTTATTTTTGACGAAGTCTTTGGTCTTGAATTCTTTATCCATGGTCTCCAGCACCTCCAGACCCTTTTCGCTGATTCGGATATCGACAGCGCGGCGATCCTTATTATTGGTGCAGCGGGTTATCATTTCCTTTTGCACCAAGCGGTCGACAATGCGCGAGGCATCACTCATCTTGTCTATCATGCGCTCTTTTAGCAGGTTAACCGTAGCCGGTTTAGGGTATTGTCCGCGCAATATGCGCAGAATATTAAATTGCTGCTGTGTTAAATTATGACGCTCAAAATGGCAGTTAAAAGTGTTTCTTAACCAACCTTCGGTATACGAGATATTAATAACCGCCTTTTGGTAGTTATCCTCAAATTTAGAGTGTATTTCGTCGTCTATCCGCATAAACAAAAATTTATTCAGGTTACAAATATCCTAATTTTTCTCTGAATTAGTATCGTTCTGATTTTTGCCATACGCCCAGGGGCAATGTTTGCATCCGCTCTCACAACAAAAACCGCGTTTTAAATGATAAGTTTCTGTTAAAACCCAAAGACCATTTTCATTGATATAATAATCCTCGCCCTCTTTCACGTTTTCCTAATTCAATATTTTAACTACAATATTGTCGCCAAAGTGTTCTTTCAAGTGTTTACCGTTGCCATGTAAGGTCCAAATTTGTTTGGGATTTACCTTTTCTACGGCGCTCAAAATGTCGTTCCAGTCCACATGATCCGAGATAAACAGCGTATCCTGTTGGTTAACTTGTAAGTTAGTCCATCCCGACGCAAATAAACGCTTCACGCCTACTGCTTTAATATAACTATTGAAAGTAAACGGCGGTACCAGGTAAACAAATTCATTTTGCTCCTTCATCAATTTGCGGCCATAAACCTGGTAGTTACCCAGTTTAAAACCCAATCGTTCATAGATCTGGTTTATGGGCATAATTTTATGATGTACTAACACTTTTTTCTGCGGAGCATGCTCATCTATCATCTGGATCAGTCGTTGGCTCTTACCCATTCCGTAGGCTCCTAAAAGGATGTTGGTTTTAATATCATTCAGCTTTTTTATTTCAGAAACCGGGTCCGGATGGATGATGCCCGGATCGGCAAAAGTACTTTCAGTGATCAGCACATCGGCCCCAATCCATTCTATAGGCTCGCAGGTAGCGTCAGGTTGTAGCTTATAGTCGCCGGTGTACAGGTATCTTGCACCTTCATATTCCATCAAGATCATTGCCGACCCCAGCATGTGCCCGGCGGAAACGAAAGTCAGCGTTACCTCTTTTATTTTAAATGGCTGATGGTATCCGGCTATATTAAAAACCTGCGCCGCCGACCGATGGTAACGCAAATACATAAACTCTTTGGTTGGGGCTGTACAGTATACCTCTTGATTGCCGCTTACAGCATGGTCGGCATGGGCATGTGATATCACTGCATTTTTTACCGGCTGCTGCGGATCAAGATAGAAATCGCCGTATTTGCAGTAAATGCCGTTAGGGTTTATTACAATAAAGTCATTGAGGATAGTGGTACTCATTAATAATCAAAATTGTCATTTCGACCAACGGGAGAAATCTTATAAGCGGGGCCGGCAACGCGTATAAGATTTCTCACTATCGTTCGAAATGACATAAATTTTCAAGGGGTTGCTAATTGTAAAAACGTTTCGTGCAGTTTTAATACCTGCGGTATCAGCAATTGTGTTTCATCGTTTTCAATAATGTAATCGGCCAGTTCGCGCTTTTTTTCCTGGGTAAACTGTTTGGCTTCGCGGCCCCGCACTTCGGCAGCAGTAATATTGTCGCGTTGGGTTACACGGGTTATGCGCAGCTCCAGGGGTGCAGTAACCAACAGTGAATAATCGCACAATTTGTAAGACGTGCTTTCAAACAGCAAAGCTGCTTCCTTAATTACATAAGGTACATTTTTAATGCCCGCTACCCAATTGTCAAAAGCACGAAAAACAGCAGGATGTGTTAACGCGTTTAGTTTAGCCAATTGTGCGTCATCGTTAAAAACAATATCGGCCAGATATTTACGATCGAGGCTGCCATCTGCAAAATAAG